>DASRYN010000367.1:0-3196 GCA_035687185.1 Pseudoxanthomonas sp.
CCCATCTCTTGCTTCCCCCGCGCCCATGTCCGTTCCCGCTCCCGCCGCCGTTCCGTCCGATCCCCTGCCCGACGTCGCCCACCAGCCCGCCAGCCTGGCGCGGCCGCTGGACTGGGTGGGCATGGAGGGGATCGCCATTCCGGTGCGCGTGCCCGACGGCGCCGGCGGGCACGTCCAGGTCGCCGCGCAGGCGGACCTGTCGGTGGACCTGCAGCGCGCCGGTGAGCGCGGCATCCACATGTCCCGGCTGTACCTGCGGCTGCAGCAGGAACTGGCCCGCCACGAGGTGACGCCGGCGGGCCTGCGGCACATCCTGCAGGGCAGCATCGACTCGCAGGCGGGCCTGTCCTCGCGCGCGCGGCTGCGGCTGCGCTACGAGGCGCTGCTGCTGCGCCGCGCGCTGCGCAGCGACAACGCCGGCTGGAAGCGCTACCCCGTGGAGATCGAGGCCACCCTGGAACAGGGGCGGCTGCAACTGCAGCTGGGCCTGGCCGTGGAGTACTCCAGCACTTGCCCGTGCTCGGCGGCGCTGTCGCGCAAGGCCAACGCCGAACGCTTCGCCGCCGACTTCGCCGGCGCGCGCCCGCTCTCGGTGGAGGCGGTGCGCGAGTGGCTGGCGTCCGAGCGCGGCATGGCCGCCACCCCGCACGCGCAGCGCAGCGAGGCCAGGGTGCGCGTGGTGCTGCGCACGCAGCCGGACGAGCTGCCGCTGGTGGCGCTGATCGACGCGCTGGAGGCCGTGCTGGCCACGCCGGTGCAGACCGCGGTCAAGCGCGAGGACGAGCAGGCCTTCGCCATCCTCAACGCCGGGAACCTGATGTTCTGCGAGGACGCCGCGCGCCGCGTGGCCTCGGTGCTCGCGGCCGACCCGCGCGTGGAGCGTTACGAGGCCAGCGTTTCCCACTTCGAAAGCCTGCATCCGCACGACGCGGTGGCCCGCGTCAGCGGTCGCGGCGGGGCGCCGTAGGCGCCGCCGGGCGGCCGCCAGGCCGGGCCGCCGCCCGCATCGCCGCCACGGCACCGCGCTGCGGCGGTGGTCGAGCAGGCGGGGCGCGCACTGCAGTGGTGGAGCGCCGGCGTCAGGGACGTTCGAGCACCCGCAGCGGATCAATCCGCACATCGAACCGCGCCCCGGTGCGCCGAACGGGCGATGCGGAGGAACGCGCCGCCGCGCGCTGCGGAGGTGGAGCGCCGGCGTCAGGGACGTTCGAGCACCCGCAGCGGATCAATCCGCACATCGAACCAGCTCATCCCCCAGTGCAGGTGCGGCCCGGTCGCGCGGCCGGTGGCGCCGACTGCGCCAATGATCTGGCCTTGCTCCACCCGGTCGCCCACCTTCACGTCGACGCGCGACAGGTGCAGGAAGTTCGAACTGACGCCGAAGCCATGGTCCAGCAACAGCGTGCCGCCGGTCAGGTACAGGTCCGGGGCGGCGAAGGTCACCACCCCCGCGGCCGGCGCCTTCACCGGGGTGCCGTTCGGCGCGGCGATGTCCATGCCCGAATGCGGCGACTTCGGCACGCCGTTGTAGGCACGCGCATTGCCGAAGCGGCCGCTGATCCGGCCCTGCACCGGCCAGATGAACTTCTGCGCGAAGTCGGTGCGGTTGTCGTCGCGCTCCCGTGCCGCCGCCACCTGCGCCTGCTCGCGCTCGATGCGCGCCGCGATCGCCGGTGGCGGATCCACCGTCGCCGGCGGTACCCCCTTCACGTGCTCGATCGGCCAGTCGCGTGGCGTGACCTCGATGCGATGCTCGATCCATCCCGTAGCGGGTTGCTTGACCTTCACGGCGAGCCGGCCCCCGGCATCGCGGCCGACGCCGAACACGAAGGTGCCGTACGGCGAGACCCGCAGCGTGCGCCCCGCGTACTCGACCACCGCGGCAGGATGCGTGTTGCCGAACACCAGCGATCCCTGCGAAACCGACTTCGGCAGGATCGTCGCGCGCGCCGGGATCGCGCCCCCGCCGCCGACCCGGGGCTGCGGACCGTCGGGCGCCGTTGCGGCCGGCGCGGACTGCGCCGGCGCCGCATGGAGAGCCGTGGTGCAGGCGGACAACAGGAGCATCGCCGCTGCCGCGCAGGCGATGCGATGAGCTCCCTTCATCGCGCGGAATCCTTCAACGGTCGAACTCCAGCCGCTGCCCATTCGGGTTGCCGACCAGCTCGCGGCCGTTCCAGGCCAGCCGGCCGTTCACCCAGGTGGCGCCGATGCGCGAGCGGAAGGCGGTGCCCTCGAACGGCGACCAGCCGCACTTGCTCAGCACGTCCTCGCGCTTCACGGTGAAGGGGGTGTTGTCGATCAGCACCAGGTCGGCCCAGTAGCCCTCGCGCAGGAAGCCGCGCTCGCGCACGTCGAACAGCTGCGCCGGTGCGTGCGCGAACTTCTGCACCACGCGCGCGACGTCCAGCCGCTGCTCGTGCACCAGCTCAAGCGCCGCCACCAGCGCGTACTGCACCAGCGGCAGGCCGGAGGGCGCCTGCAGGTACGGCTTCTGCTTCTCCTCGAGGGTGTGCGGGGCGTGGTCTGTGGCGAGCACGTCGATGACGTCCTCCACCAGCGCGGCGACCAGCGCCTCGCGGTCGGACGCGTCCTTTATCGCCGGGTTGCACTTGATGAAGTTGCCCAGGCGCGCGTAGTCGCCGCGGTCGAAGCGCAGGAAGTGGATGCAGGTCTCGGCGGTGATCCGCTTGCGCACCTTGCCGTCGGCGCCGACCAGCGGGCCGCGCTCGAACAGCGCCAGCTCGTCGGCGGTGGAGATGTGCAGCACGTGCAGCCGGGTGCCGTGCCGGCGCGCCAGCGACAGCGCCAGCTGCGTGGACTTGATGCAGGCCTCGCGCGAGCGGATGTCCGGGTGCATCTCCGGCGTCAGCCCGGCCTCGCCGTGGCGCGCCTTGAACTGCGCCAGGGTGGCGTCGATGGTGGGCGTGTCCTCGCAGTGGGTGATGATCGGCGTGGGCGCCTCGCGGAAGATCGCGTCCAGCGTGGCCGGGTCGTCCACCAGCATGTTGCCGGTGGAGGCCCCCATGAACACCTTGATGCCGGGCGCCGCCTTCGGGTCGAGCGCGCGGATCGCCTCGAGGTTGTCGTTGCTGGCGCCCAGGTAGAAGCCATGGTTGCCCCAGGCGCGGCCGGCGGCGGCCCGGTACTTGGCTTCCAGCGCAGCCGAATCCAGCGTCGGCTGGTTGGTGTTGGG
>DASRYN010000368.1:0-3311 GCA_035687185.1 Pseudoxanthomonas sp.
CGGTTCAGCGCGCCGGGCACGTGGCCGGCAACCGGGTCGATCGGTTCGACCTCGCCGCGGAAGCGCTCGCCGCCGCGCGCGTCCAGCAGCCAGCCGGGCGGCTCGCCGATCCGGGCCAGCACCTGGGCGGCGTCGGCGATGCGGTCGCGGTCGAAATCCGTCGCCGGGTACGGCGGCAGCGCGCGCGGCGCCGGGGCGCGGGCGGTCTCCGGCAGGCCTGCGGCGCGCCAGGCGGCCAGGCCGCCGTCGAGCACGGCCACCTCGCGGTGGCCGAGCAGCCGCAGCAGCCACCGGAAGCGCGCCGCGGCCATGCTGCCGTCGCCGGCGTCGTAGGCGACCACCTGGTGTTCCGGGCCGATGCCCCACGCCCCCAGCCGGCGCGCGAACGCGGCGGCCTGCGGCAGCGGATGCCGCCCCTGCCCCTGCACCGAGTGGTCGGACAGGTCGCGGTCCAGGTCGGCGTGCACCGCGCCGGGCAGGTGCGAGGCGTCGTAGGCCGCGCGTCCGGCGGCCGGATCGGTGAGCACGGCCCGGGCATCGACCAGGCGCAGGCGCGGGTCCTCCAGGGCGCCGGCCAGATCGGCGGCCGAAACCAGCGTGGTCCAGTTCATGCGCCCTCCTCCAGGCGTCGCCGCAGGTTGTACAGGATCGCCGCGGTCGCGCCCCAGATGCGCTGCGCCGGCCAGTCGTATTCCAGCACGCTGCGGGCACGGCCGCGGTAGTCCACCTCGATGCTGCGCAGGTGCGCCGGCGCCATCAGGTAGTCCAGCGGCACCTCGAACACCTCGGCGACCTCGCCCGGGTGCGGACGCGGCACGAAGGCCGGGTCCACCGCCGCGACCACCGGCGTGACGCGGAAGCCGCTGATGGTCAGGAACGGGTCCAGGTAACCCAGGGGCGCCGCCTGCGCCGGCGCCAGCGCGATCTCCTCGTCGGTCTCGCGCAGCGCCGCGGCCAGTGCGCCGCGGTCGCCCGGCTCGACGCGGCCCCCGGGAAAGCTGACTTGGCCGCCGTGGTGGCGCAGGTCGTCGGTGCGGCGCGTGAGCAGCACCCGGGTGCCGTCCTCGCGCGGCACCAGCCCCACCAGCACCGCGGCCTCGGCCGGCGGCGCGGGCGGCAGCAGGTCGGCCAGCTCGGCGCGGTTCCAGCCGGGATCGGCCGGCGGCCGGCGCAGCGGGTGCAGCACCCGGCGCAGCGCCTCCCGCTCGCGCAGGCGTTGCAGGAAACCCCGGCGTTCGCGTTCGCGTGCGGGCAATACGGCCTCCATGATCCGCCGGCGCTCGGCGTCGGCCAGGCGCGACCAAGCGGCGATCTCCCCGCCGGTGCGCAGGCAGCCGCCGCAGGTGCCGTCCGGGCCGAGGCGGCACAGGCCGATGCACGGACTGGCGACGGTGGCGGGCGGGTCGGCGGGGCTCACTCGTGGTCGGGCGTGGCGAAGGCGGAGCCTAGCGCGGATCGCGCGCGGCGGCGCGCCGGGTCGCAGAAACGACTGCGCCGGCATCGAGCCGGCGCAGTGCGGGAAACGCTGGGACGCGCGCTTACTTGACGGCGACCAGCTTGATCTCGAACACCACCGCCACGTTCGGCGGGAACGGGGTCCGCGGATCGGCGCCGTAGGCCTTGTCCGGCGGCAGCGCCACTTCCCACTTGGAACCGGCCGGCATCTGCAGCAGCACCTCGCGCATGGCGGCCATCTCGACCTCGCTGACCTTGATGCCCGGAATCTGCTGCGCCGGACGCGCCTGCTCCGGGCGCTGGCCGAACGGGTAGGGGCCGGCGACCTCCAGCTGCACGGTGCTGGCCTGGGTCGGCTTGGCGCCGTTGCCGGCCTCCAGCACGCGGTACTGCACGCCGTTGGCCAGGGTCTGCACGCCGGCCTTGGCCTTGTTCTGCGCCAGGAACTGGTCGCTCTTGGTCTTGTTCTCGGCGGCGACCTTGTCGTACTGCGCCTTGGCCTGCTGCGCGCGCGCCTGCTCGCGCTTCTGGAAGGCCTCCAGCGCCGGCTTGAGCTGCTCGGCGTTGATCGCCGGCTGCTTCTTGGCCAGGGCGTCCTGCAGGCCCTTGACCACCGAGTTGACGTCCAGCTGCTCGCCGCGGTCCACGAGCTCGGCCAGGTTGTTGCCGTAGTCGTAGCCGAAGTAATAGCTCAGCTTGCCCTTCTCGGACGTGGTGTCCTGGGCAAAGGCGCCCCCGGCCATGGCAAGGGCCGCGACGGCGACCGCGATCGAACGCAACTTCATCTAGTTTCTTCTCCGGAAGGGGGTGGCGCCGGGCCCGGGCCCGGCGGTAGCGGACGCGCTAGGATAGCCGCCGCGCAGGCGACCCGCCACCGCGCGGCCCGGGCATCTTGACCGCGGCCGCGGGGGGAAGTTCCGCGGCCGCCGCCCCCTCGTTCCCCGCCAGGAGATCCCATGACGGCCAGCCCCGTCCTCGGCCGCGACGACGGCCCCGTCCGCATCCTCACCGTGGACCGCCCCGACAAGCTGAACGCGCTGAACCGGCAGACGCTGGAGGCGCTGGACGCCGCCTTCGCCGCGGCCGCCACGGACGATGGCGTACGGGCGGTGGTGCTGACCGGCAGCGGCGCCAAGGCGTTCGTGGCCGGTGCGGACATCGCCGAGATGAACGCGCTGACCGCCATCCAGGCCCGCGAGTTCTCCGCGCTCGGCCAGCGCCTGATGCGGCGCATCGAGCGCATGCCCAAGCCGGTCATCGCAATGGTGAACGGTTACGCACTGGGCGGCGGCCTGGAGCTGGCCATGGCCTGCCACCTGCGCGTGGCGGCCGACACCGCCCGCCTCGGCCAGCCCGAGGTGAACCTGGGCCTGATCCCCGGCTTCGGCGGCACCCAGCGCCTGCTGCGCCTGGCCGGCCGCGCCGCGGCGCTGGAGCTGTGCCTGCTGGGCACGCCGGTGGACGCGGCGCGCGCGCTGCAGCTGGGCCTGGTCAACCGCGTGGTGCCCGCCGCCGAGCTGGAGGCCGAGACCCTGGCGCTGGCCGCGCAGCTGGCCGCGGCCGCGCCGCTGGCGTTGCGCGGCATCCTCGACGCGGTGCTGCTGGGCGGCGAGTGCGGCCTGGAGGAAGCGCTGCAGTTCGAGACCGCGCAGTTCGCCCTGCTGTTCGCCAGCGAGGACATGCGCGAAGGCACGGCCGCCTTCCTCGGCAAGCGCAAGCCACAGTTCCGCAACCGCTGAGCCGCGACGCGATGGGCAGCCCCCCCGACCCGCGCCGGCTGCTGCAGCTGCTGGAAGCCGGCGACCTGGACGGCGCGATCGACGCCGGCCTGATGGACCACCCCGCGCGCGGGGACG
>DASRYN010000369.1:0-2573 GCA_035687185.1 Pseudoxanthomonas sp.
CAAGGTCGACGCGCTGATCAACCTGGTCGGCGAGCTGGTCATCACCCAGGCCATGCTCAAGCAGGTCAGCGGCGGCATGGACCCGTCGCAGGCCGAGCGCCTGTTCGCCGGCCTGGAACTGCTGGAGCGCAACACCCGCGACCTGCAGGAAGCGGTGATCGGCGTGCGCATGCTGCCGGTGGACGCGGTGTTCCGCCGCTTCCCGCGCCTGGTGCGGGACCTGTCCGCGCGCCTGGGCAAGCAGGTGCGGCTGCGCACCATCGGCGAAGGCACCGAGCTGGACAAGGGCCTGATCGAGAAGATCGCCGACCCGCTGGTGCACCTGGTGCGCAACTCCATCGACCACGGCCTGGAGTCGCCGGAGGCGCGCCGCGCCGCCGGCAAGGACGAGACCGGCACCATCACCCTGGCCGCCTCGCACCAGGGCGGGCACATCGTGATCGAGGTGGCCGACGACGGCCGCGGCCTCAACCGCGCCCGCATCCTGGCCAAGGCCGCCGAGCGCGGCCTGCAGGTGCCGGACAACCCCACCGACGCCCAGGTCTGGGACCTGATCTTCCAGCCGGGCTTCTCCACCGCCGAGCAGGTCACCGACCTGTCCGGCCGCGGCGTGGGCATGGACGTGGTGCGCAAGAACATCCAGGCCCTCGGCGGCGAGGTGCAGATCGAGAGCAACGAAGGCCGCGGCACGCGCGTGGTGATCCGCCTGCCGCTGACCCTGGCCATCCTCGACGGCATGGTGGTGTCCACCGGCGGCGAGATCCTGATCCTGCCGCTGAGCCACGTGCTCGAGGCGCTGCAGCCGCAGCCGGAGGACGTGCGCACCGTGGCCGGCGAAGGCCGCGTGCTGCGCGTGCGCGGCGAGTACCTGCCGCTGCTCTCGCTGGCCGGCCACTTCGGCTACCGCGGCGGCGGCGACGAGTCGCTGGTGGTGGTCGTGGAGGGCGACGGCCAGAAGCTGGCGCTGGAGGTCGAGGAACTGGTCGGCCAGCAGCAGGTCGTGGTCAAGAACCTGGAAAAGAACTATCGCCGGGTGCCCGGCATCTCCGGCGCCACCATCCTCGGCGACGGCCGCGTGGCCCTGATCGTCGACGTCGGCGGGCTGGCCCGCATGCGGCAGATGCCGCAGGCGGCCTGACCGGCCGCTCCCGCTTCCGTTTTGCCCCGTGGCACGGCCGCGCCAGCGCGGCCTTTTTCCTGTCCGCGCATGCGGCTCGCTGGTCCCGGCCCAAGGGCACGGGACGAATGTGACGGCGTGGGGAAATCGCCACATTGCCGGTCAAGCCCCCGGCCCCCGGGCCGCTAGAGCCTGCGCGCGGCGATTCCCGCGCGACGCGGGCCCGCCGGCGCGCCGGCATCCACTTCGTCCCTGAGAACGCCGCAATGAAATGGTTCCATGACCTCCCCATCGCCCGGAAGCTGGCGCTGTCCTTCGCCGCCACCACGGCCATGACCGTGGCCCTGGGCCTGTTCGCGCTCTGGCGGCTGGGCACGGCCAACGACCAGATCCAGGAGACCAACACCAGCCGCATGCCGGCCGTGGTGCACGTGGGCGAGATGCTCGCGCTGCTCAACGAGTACCGCACCTACGAGCTCGCGCAGCTGGGGCGCCAGGGCCAGCCGGAGGAGATCGCCGACTACCACAAGCGCATCGCCGACACCCGCGGAGCCATCGAGGCCGCCGAGGCCGCCTACCGTGCGCTGCCCTCGCAGCCGGATGCGCGGGAACGCGCGCTCTACGCCGAGGTGCAGGCCGCCCGCGCGGCCTACTTCGCCGCGCACGACGGCATCGCCGCGGCCGTGGACGCCGGCGACTTCGCCGCCGCCGAGGCCATCTCCGGCGGCGAGTCGCGCAAGTGGCGCCGCCAGTTCGCCGACGCGCTCAAGGCGCTGACCGCCTACAACGTCCAGCGCCTGGACCAGCAGGTCAAGGCGGCCGAGGCCGCGCACGCGCGCACGGTGGCGGCCATCTGGGCGGGCATCCTCGCCCTGGGCCTGCTGGCAGCGCTGCTGGGCTGGGGCATCGCCCGCGCGGTGGCGCGTCCGCTGGAGAAGGCCACGCGCGTGGCCGGCGCCATCGCCCAGGGCCGGCTGGACAACGCCATCGAGGCGCAGGCGCGCGACGAGGCCGGGCAGCTGCTGGATTCGATGCGCGCGATGCAGGCGCAGCTGCGCGCGGTGCTGGACGCCCAGCGCGAGATGGCGCAGCAGCACGACGCCGGCACCGTGAGCTTCCGCATGGACGAAAGCCGCTTCCCCGGCGAGTACGGCGAGATGATCCGCGGCACCAACCGCCTGGTCGGCTCGCACGTGGACGCGATCCTGGAGATGCTGGAGGTCGTGCGCCGCTACTCGGTGGGCGACCTGTCGGTGGACATCGCGCGCATGCCCGGCGAGAAGGCGACCATGACCGAGGCCGTGGACGCGGTGAAGGCCAGCCTGGGCGCCATCAACGCCGAGATCCGCCGTCTGGCGCAGGCGGCGGCCGAGGGCGACTTCAGCGCCCGTGGCGACGAGCAGGCCTACCGGCACGACTTCCGGGTCATGGTCCAGGGCCTGAACGCGATGATGGC
>DASRYN010000370.1:0-3561 GCA_035687185.1 Pseudoxanthomonas sp.
ATCGGATCGCACGGGCAGACCGTGCGCCACCGCCCCGGCGGCGAGGCGCCGTTCACCCTGCAGATCGGCGACGGCAACGTGATTGCCGAACGCAGCGGCATCGCCACCGTGGCCGACTTCCGCCGCCGCGACGTGGCCGCCGGCGGCCACGGCGCGCCGCTGGTGCCCGCCTTCCACGCCGCGCTGCTGCACTCGGAAAGCGAGGACCGCGCGGTGCTCAACCTGGGCGGCATCGGCAACTACACCCTGCTCCCGCGCCAAGGCCCCGTGCGCGGGTTCGACACCGGGCCGGCCAACGCGCTGCTCGATGCGTGGTGCCAACGCCACACCGGCGCGGCGTTCGACGCCGACGGCGCCTTCGCCGCCGGGGGCACGGTGGACGAGGCGCTGCTGGCGCGGCTGCTGGACGAGCCCTGGTTCGCGCTGCCGCCACCCAAGAGCACCGGGCGCGAGCAGTTCCACCTGGACTGGGTGCAGGCGCGGCTGCGCGGCGGCGAATCGCCGGCCGACGTGCAGGCCACGTTGCTGGAACTGAGCGCGGCCACCGCCGCCGATGCGCTGCGCGCGCACCAGCCGCGCACCGCGCGCGTGCTGGCCTGCGGCGGTGGCGTGCGCAACCCGGTGCTGATGCGGCGCCTGGCCGCGCGCCTGCCCGGCGTGGCGGTGGAGTCCACCGCCGCGCACGGGCTGGACCCGGACTTCGTCGAGGCCATGGCCTTCGCCTGGCTGGCGCGGCAGACCCTGGCCGGGCTGCCCGGCAACCTGCCCGCGGTCACCGGGGCGCGCGGCCCGCGCGTGCTGGGCGTGGTGCACCCGGCCTGAACGGCGCGCGGCCGGCCCCGCGTTCGGATTGCGCGGCGACCCGGCCGCCCTGCGCTACAGCCCGTCGCCGCCGAACTGGTGCGTGTACTGCAGGTTGATCTGCCGGCCGACCGAATCGAACCAGGCGATGTCGTAGTACGGATAGGCGGTGTAGGTCGGGTCCTTGGGCGGCATCTTGTTGGCCAGGTTGACCACCGCCAGCGTCAGCCGCGAACGCGCGTGGAAGCGGTACTGCAGCGAGGCGTTGTAGCGGTAGGTGGCGCCGATCCACGGGCCCGGGTCCCCCTCCTCCCACACCTGGTCGTAGGACCAGCCGTTGGGCAGGCGGCCCAGGCGCTGGCCGTACACGGTGGCGGTCCACGCGCCGCGCTCCCAGCCGACGCTGGCGTTGGTCTTGGTGCGCGGGATGTCGAAGCCGCTGTTGATGGCGAACTGGTCCTCCACCGGGTCGCCGGGGAACTGCTGGAATTCGTGCTCCTTCACCCAGGTGTGGTTGAGGGCGAAGGTGAAGCGGCCGGCGGCCGTCTCCAGCCGGTAGCGCGCGGTGGCGTCGACGCCGCTGGTGTACTCGCGCGCCACGTTGATCGGGTTGACGTAGATGCCGTACAGGTTGCCGTTGCCGCTGCTGCGGGTGACGCGCGCCACCGCGTCCACGCAGGTCGGCGAGGCGATGTCCAGCTCGCCCAGCCGGCACGCGGCCTCGTCGCGCAGGATCGCGTCCACGCTCATGTCCTGCACCTGGTCGCGCATGTCGATGTCGAACCAGTCCACCGACAGGTCCAGGCCCTCCAGCGGCGACCAGACCACGCCGGCGGTCCACGAGGTGCTGGTCTCGGGTTCCAGGTCCGGGCTGCCGGCGCGGGTGCGGATCAGGCCGTAGTCGTAGTCGGAGCAATCGTCCGCCTCGTCCTGGAGGCACTGGTAGTAGTCGATGCCCGAGGTTTCGTCGTTGCCGGTGCCGGCGTAGACGTAGTGCAGGTCCGGCGCGCGGAAGGCGGTGCCGTAGGAACCGCGCACCAGCAGGCTCTCCACCGGCCGCCACTCCAGGCCGGTGCTCCAGGTGGCCTTGCCCACGGTGTTGCCCGAGTAGCGGTACTGGTCGTGGCGCGCGGCCAGGCTCCAGCTCAGCGTGGGCAGCAGCGGCATGCGCAGCTCGGCGGCGGCGGCCCAGCGGTTGCGGCTGCCGTGTCCGTCCGAGTCCTTCCAGCTGTAGTAGTAGTACTGGGTCGCCAGCGGGTCGGGGTTGAGGTCGTAGGACTGGTGGCCGAACTCCACCGTGCCGGCGAAGCCGGCCGCGCCGCCGGGCAGGGCGAACAGCTCGGCCGCGCTCACCGTGGCCGCCAGCGTGGCGGTCTCGGACTGCGGGTGGTAGACCGTGCGCGCGGCGATGCTGTCGTACTCCTGCCGTGTCAGCGGCGTGTACAGGCGCGCAGGGTCGGCGTCGAAGATGGGGAAGCCGTCCTCGTCCGTGCCCAGCTGCGGGCCCAGGAACAGCGCATTGGCGCGCGCGGCCACGATCTGCGGCCAGCTGATGCGCGCCTTGTACTGCGAGTAGCTGAGCGAGGCCTCGTAGTCCCAGTCGCGGGCCAAGCTGCCCTGGAAGCCGGTGGTGAGGCCGAAGGTGCGCTGCGTGGTCTCGACCATGCCGCGGCCCAGCCCGCCCATCTCCTCGGGCGAAAACTGGCGCTGCCAGTACTCCACCTGGCCGGTGGCCTGGTTGAAGAAATAGCCCTCCTCGTTGCCGTCCGGGGCCATGTGGCTCCACGAGGCCACGTCGCGGAACAGGTCCACCTCGTGATAGCCGGCCTGCACGTCGGCGAACCACTGGCTGCCGTTGTCGAACGCGTACGACAGCGAGGCGTAGCCGTTGGCGCCGCGGCGGCGGCTGAGGATGGTGCCGTAGCCGATGGACTCGTCGCTGCCGCAGTAGTAGCCCGGGCCATAGTCGTCGATCTCCGGGTCGTACTCGCCCCAGCCCGGGCGCGAAGCGTGGTAGGTGCTGCCGCCGTTCTGCCCGGCCAGTGCCTGGCAGGTGGCCTCGCCCGGGTCGAGGTAGGTGTCCCACCAGTCGGTGCGCAGGTAGGCGCGGCGCGCGATCCGCGAGCTGGCCGTGGGCCCGTCGAGGGTGGAGTCCTGGATGTCGCGCTCATAGGCCCACAGCGGCGTCTGCGACTGCAGGTCGATGCTGTAGACGCCGCCGAAGCGGCCGCGCTCGAAGCCGCCCACCAGGCTGGCCTCGAACGACTCGCCGCCGCCCTCGCTGGTGGTGCCCAGCCGCGCGTCGACCACCAGGCCCTCGGCGCGCTTCTTCAGGATGAAGTTGACCACGCCGGAAATGGCGTCCGAGCCGTAGATCGCCGAGGCGCTGCCGGTGAGCACCTCCACCCGCTCGATCATGGCCACCGGGATGCTGGAGATGTCGGTGAAGTTGCTGCGCCCCTTGAACGGCATCGGGAAGTCGGCGATGCGGCGGCCGTTGACCAGCACCAGGGTGTGGTTCGGGCCGAGCCCGCGCAGGTCCACCTGCTGCGCGCCGGGGGAGAAGTCCGCGCCGCTGGCCGACTGCTGGCTCTGGGTCTCGCCGTTGTTCTGGGTCATGCCGCGCAGCACGTCGGCCACCGAGGTGAAGCCGTTGGCGCGGATCTCCTCGGCGGTGATCACGCCGATCGGCGCCGGGCCCTCGATCTGCGCGCGCGGGATGCGCGAACCGGTCACCTGCACCGTCTCGATCTCGGTGAC
>DASRYN010000371.1:0-6951 GCA_035687185.1 Pseudoxanthomonas sp.
GGACGGCCGGCTGTACCAGCTGGTCGAGGAGTCGCGCCGCGCCTGGCACGCCGGCGGCGGGCGCTGGGGCACGATCGCCGACCTGAATTCCGCGTCCATCGGCATCGAGCTGGACAACGATGGCGCTGAGCCCTTCCCGCCCGCGCAGATCGACGCGCTGCTGCGCCTGCTCGAGGACCTGTGCACGCGCCTGGGCATCCCGCGGCACGCGGTCATCGCCCACGCCGACCTGGCCCCGACCCGCAAGCGCGATCCCGGCGCGCAGTTCCCGTGGCGGCGCCTGGCCGAGGCCGGCTTCGGCCTGTGGCCGGACCCGGCCGATGGCGAGCCCCCGCCCGGCTTCGACCCGTGGCTGGCGATGGAGGCCATCGGCTGGCCGCTGGACGACCGCGCCGCGGCCGTGCGCGCCTACCGCCGCCACTACCGCGGCGACGAGGCCGACACGCTGGACGCCGAGGACCTGCGCATCCTCCACTCGCTGGTGCTCCAGGCCCGCCGCGCGCGCTGAACGCCGGCGCGGGGCCGGATCGCGCCGGCCCCTTCCATGCACTAAATTGGTGCAATGGACGCCATGACTTCCGCCCCCACCCTCGACCAGCTCGGCACCCCGGTGGCCTGGGCCGACGCCCGGGCGCGCATCGCCGGCGTCAATCCCGCCTTCCCGCGCTGGCTGGGCATCGGCGCCAGGCGCCTGGTGGGCCAGCCGCTGGCGGCGCTGGAGCAGGAGGGCGACGCCCTGGCCCGCTTCCTCCAGCAGGACGAGCGCGAGGCGCTGCGCCTGAACCGCATCGCCCTGGGCCTGCCCGGCGAGGTGCCGCGCTACGCCGACGGCTGGGTCACCCGCACCCCGGGCGGCTGGCTGCTGGAGGCGTACCCGGCCGACAGCTTTCCCGCGCTGGACCCGGCCCAGTCCCTGCCCGGGGCGCTATCGGCCGCGCTCAAGGGCCTGGCCCACGAGCTGCGCAACCCGCTGGCCGGGCTCAAGGGCGCCGCCCAGTTGCTGGCCCGCCGCGCCGCGCAGCGGCCGGAGGAAAGCGGCGAACGCGAACTGATCGGCCTGATCGGCGCGGAGATCGACCGCCTGAGCCAGCTGCTGGACCAGCTGATGTCCCCCGCCCCGCAACGGCCGCATGCGCCGCTGAACATCCATGCCGTGCTCGAGCGCGTGCTGCGCCTGGCCGAGGCCGAGGGCGCCGACGGCGTGCGCATGCAGCGCGACTACGACCCCAGCATCCCGGAACTGTCCGGCGACGCCGACCGCCTCACCCAGGCGGTGTGGAACCTGGTGCGCAACGCGCAGCAGGCCGGCGCCTCGACCATCATCCTGCGCACGCGGGTGGAGAGCGGCCTGCACATCCGCGACCGCCTGCACGCGCGCGCGTTGCGCGTGGAAATCGTCGACGACGGCCGCGGCGTGCCGGAGGAGCTGGCCGAGCACCTGTTCCTGCCGCTGGTCAGCGGCCGTGCCGAGGGCACCGGCCTGGGCCTGGCGCTGGCCCACCAGGTCGCGCGCGAGCATCGCGGCTCGCTGACGTTCCGCTCGCGGCCCGGGCATACCGTCTTCACCCTGCTGCTGCCGCAGGCCGAATCCGAAGGAGGTTCCCCCGCATGAGCGCCGACAACCGCCGCGTCTGGGTGGTGGACGACGACCGCTCGGTCCGCTTCGTGCTGGCCACCGCGCTGCGCGACGCCGGCTACGAGGTCGACGGCTTCGAGAACGCCGCCAGCGCGCTGGCCGCGCTGGACGTGCGCGGCGCGCCGGACCTGCTGTTCACCGACGTGCGCATGCCCGGCGAGGACGGCCTGGTGCTGCTGGACCGGCTCAAGGCCGCGCACCCGCAGCTGCCGGTGATCGTGATGTCCGCCTACACCGACGTGGCCAGCACCGCCAGCGCGTTCCGCGGCGGCGCGCACGAGTTCCTGTCCAAGCCTTTCGACCTGGACGACGCGGTGGCGCTGGCCGCGCGCGCCCTGCCCACGGGCGACGCGCCGGCCCCGGTCGCGCCGGAGGAACCGGGCCCGGCGCCCACCGCCGGGGCACAGGAGCTGATCGGCGACACCCCGGCCATGCGCGCGCTGTTCCGCGCCATCGGCCGCCTGGCACAGGCGCCGCTGTCGGTGCTGATCACGGGCGAGACGGGCACCGGCAAGGAGCTGGTGGCCAGCGCGCTGCACCGCGAGTCGCCGCGCGCGTCCGGCCCGTTCGTCGCGCTCAACACCGCGGCGATCCCGGCCGAGCTGCTGGAGAGCGAACTGTTCGGCCACGAGGCCGGCGCCTTCACCGGCGCGCAGCGGCGGCACATCGGCCGCTTCGAGCAGGCCGACGGCGGCACCCTGTTCCTGGACGAGATCGGCGACATGCCGGCCTCGCTGCAGACGCGCCTGCTGCGCGTGCTGGCCGAGGGCGAGTTCTTCCGCGTGGGCGGCCGCGAGCTGATCCGGGTGGACGTGCGGGTGATCGCCGCCACCCACCAGGACCTGGAGGCGCTGGTGCAGCAGGGCCGCTTCCGCGCCGACCTGCTGCACCGCCTCAACGTGGTGCGCCTGCAGCTGCCGCCGCTGCGCGAACGCCGCGCCGACATCCCGCTGCTGGCCGACACCTTCCTGCACCGGGCCGCGCGCAAGCTCGGCGCCGGCGTCAAGCGCTTCGACGCCGGCGCGCTGGCGGCGCTGCAGGCCATGGAATGGCCGGGCAACGTGCGCGAGCTGCAGAACCTGTGCTGGCGCCTGGCCGCGCTGGCGCCCGGCGAGACCATCACCGCCGAGGACCTGCGGGTGGTGCAGGCGCCGGCCGCCGCGCCGGTGGCCGCCCCGGCGGCAGCGGCCGCCGGCCCCGGCGAATGGGACCGGCAGCTGGGGCAGTGGGCGCTGGCCTGCCTGCAGGCCGGCGCGCGCGACCTGCACGCCGAGGCGCGCGAGCGCTTCGACCGCGCCCTGCTCAACGCCGCGCTGCAGCACACCGGCGGGCGGCGGGTGGAGGCGGCCGCGCTGCTGGGCGTGGGCCGCAACACGGTCACGCGCAAGCTGGGGCCGGGGCGCAAGCGCCGCTGAGCGCGCGGTTCATCCGCCGTGGACCGGCCCACGGCTTATCCTTCGGGTTTTCCCGCACAGGAGACCCGACCATGCGCATCGTCCTCGCCCCGCTCGGCCTGACCGCCCTCCTGGCCGCGTGCAGCAGCACGCCGCCGGCCGCCAGCCCGGCGCCGCCGGCCCCGGCCAGCACCGCGCAGCAGGCGACGGCCGCGCTGGCCTCGGCCTCGGGCAGCCGGGTCAGCGGCAAGCTGACCCTGGCGCCCATGGGCGACGGCGTGCACGTCAGCGGCGAGGTCGGCGGGCTGCAGCCCAACGGCCGGTTCGGCTTCCACGTGCACGAGAAGGGCGATTGCAGCGCGGTGGACGCCACCAGCGCCGGCGGCCACTTCAACCCGGCCGGCGCACCCCACGGCCGCGCCGGCAGCGGCGCGCACCACGCCGGCGACATGGACAACATCGCCTCCGACGCCAGCGGCGTTGCCCGCGTCAACGTGCACCTGCGCGGCGTGACCCTGGGCGGCGGCGCGGCCAACGACATCGCCGGGCGCGCGGTGATCGTGCACGCGGCCCCCGACGACTACCACACCCAGCCCACCGGCAACGCCGGCGCGCGCCTGGCCTGCGGCGTGATCCGGGTGACGCAGTGAGGCCACGGCCGCGGGCGGCCGCCGCGCCGCCCGCGGCGGGGCGCTAGTCGCCCTGCGAGAGCAGCGCGCGCGGGTCGTGCCGGCCGTCGCAGTGCACGTAGAGCACGGGGATGCCGTGCGCCTCGAGCACCGCGGCCAGCTGCCGCTGGCGCGCCAGGAAATGTTCGTAGGCGCGACGCAGGCGATCGCAGTCGCCCTCGCCGCCGTGGTAGTGCGCGCACCAGCCGGCCGGGTCGAACAGCGCCATCCGCGCCTGCCCGCCGTGCAGCCGCAGCAGCGGCTCGGGGCCGGCGTCGAGCCACTCCACCGCCTGCGGGGCCAGCAGTGCGGCCTCGACCAGGGTCCACAGCGGGGCCAGGCCCTGGTGCTCGTACTGCATGGCCATCATCGCCGCCAGGTCGTGCACGGTGAGGTAGCGCGCGTGCTCGATGCGCGCCCGGAAACCGTCCTGGGCCAGCAGCGCGGTGTCCGCGCCGGCCATGCCGAACTGCAGCAGCTTCTCCTCCAGCGCCTCGGCCACCGAGGCCACCGCCGCGGCCGGGCCCGCGAGCACGAACGGCAGCACGCGCAGGCCGCCGCCTGCCAGTTCCGGGTCCGCCTGGAACGGCAGCGGCACCTCGCCGGCGGCATCGGCGCCGAAGGCCAGCACGCGCGGGCCGGAATCGCGGCCGGGCGCGCGGGCGCGCAGTTCCTCCAGGCGGCGGTGCAGCGGCCAGTCCGGACGCAGGGCCTCGGCCGGGTCGAAATGCGCCGCGGCCAGCGCCAGCTCCAGGCCGTCCACGCCGGCCACCAGCCGCGCCAGGTCGCGGCCCACGCGTGCGGCCAGCTCGCCGGCCTGCTCCGGCGGCAGCGCCGCGCGGCCGGGCGCCGCGCCGCCGGCCAGTTCCAGCGCGAACACGCCGCGGGCCACCGCCTCAGCCATGGCATGCCTGCCGCGGTGCGCGGATGTGACGGCCGTTCATGCCGGGGTCGGTGTTCGTCATTGGCCGCCTAGCGGGTCGGGGCTACACTGCCGCGCATTATGCCTGTGCCCGCGTGCAGGCCGTCCCAAGACCGGTATCGCTCGAGGTAGCCCCATGCCAGCAGCCCGTCCCGTCGCCGTCCTGGGCGGCGTCCGCATTCCGTTTTGCCGGCAGAACACCGCCTACGCGGACGTCGGCAACCTCGGCATGTCGGTGCGCACGCTGGGCGCGCTGGTGGAGCGCTTCGGCCTGCACGGCCAGCAGCTGGGCGAGGTGGCCATGGGCGCGGTGATCAAGCACGCCTCGGACTGGAACCTGGGCCGCGAGGCCGCGCTGTCCTCCGGACTGTCGCCGCTCACCCCGGGCATCACCATGCAGCGCGCCTGCGGCACCAGCCTGGACACCATCGTCGCGGTGGCCAACAAGATCGCCCAGGGGCAGATCGAGTCCGGCATCGGCGGCGGCTCGGACTCCACCTCCGACGTGCCCATCGTCTACGGCCGCAAGCTGCGCGCGCGCCTGCTGGCGGCCAACCGCGCCAGGACTCCGCGCGAGAAGCTGGCCGCGTTCAGGGGCTTCAAGCTGTCCGAGCTCAAGCCGGAGTTCCCCGGCGTGGCCGAGCCGCGCACCGGCAAGAGCATGGGCGACCACTGCGAGGACATGGCCAAGCAGTGGAACATCTCGCGCGATTCGCAGGACGAGTGGGCGGTGTCCTCGCACCGCAAGCTGGCCGCCGCCTACGAGCGCGGCTTCTTCGACGGCCTGATCGCGCCGTTCCGGGGTGTGGAGCGCGACAACGTGCTGCGCCCGGACACCTCGCTGGAAAAGCTGGCCACGCTCAAGCCGGCCTTCGACAGGACCTCCGGCCGCGGCACGCTGACCGCCGGCAACTCCACGCCGCTGACCGACGGCGCGGCGGCGGTGCTGCTGGCCTCGGAGGAATGGGCGCGCGCCCACGGCCACGAGCCGCTGGCCTACCTGAAGGACGCGCACGTGGCGGCGGTGGATTTCGTGCACGGCGAAGGCCTGCTGATGGCGCCGACCATCGCGGTCCCGGAGATGCTCCGCCGCAACGGCCTGACCCTGCAGGACTTCGACATCTACGAGATCCACGAGGCCTTCGCCGCCCAGGTGCTGTGCACGCTGCGCGCGTGGGAGAGCGAGGACTACTGCCGCAACCGGCTCGGCCTGGACGCGCCGCTGGGGCGCATCGACCCGGAGAAGATCAACCCGGTCGGTTCCTCGCTGGCCACCGGCCACCCGTTCGCCGCCACCGGCGCGCGCATCGTCGCCACCGCCGCCAGGCAACTCAAGGAGCGCGGCGGCGGCCGCGCGCTGATCTCGATCTGCACCGCCGGCGGCATGGGCGTGGTCGCCATCCTCGAGCGCTGACGCGCGCCCGGCCGTCCGCCTGGCGCGCTCAGTAGTCCCTGAGCCGCGGGATGCCGTGCGCGTCGCGCTCCTCGGCCACGGCCAGGTCGTGGATGCGCTCGCGCAATTCGCGCCCAGGCAGTTCCTCCACCGGTTCCCCGCGCGCGGCGCGCAGCGCGTTGGCGTAGGCGCGCCGCGCCAGGGCGTCGTCGCCGGCCGCGGCCAGGCCGTCGCCCAGTTCCTCCCAGGCCTCGGCGCCGGCGCCCTGCGCCAGCGCGCGGTGCAGGAACTCCTGCGCCTGCGCCCGCTGGCCCTGCTGGCGTGCAAGGCGCGCCAGGGTCAGCAGCAGCGCCGGGCTGGCCGGATGGGCCTGCAGCCAGCGTTGCGCGCTGGCGCGGCGCGAGTCCACGTGGCCGATCGGCAGACGGCCGTACAGCGCGGCCAGGTCCTCGTCCCAGCGGGTGTCCAGCGCGTGGTCCAGGTGGCGCAACGCGGCATCGTTCCAGCGCAGGGCGGCGGCGCGGCCGGCATAGGCGGCCACCACCGCCGGCTCGGTGCGCAGCGGCTTGGCCGTGGCCTCCCAGCGCTCGGCCAGCACGTTGGCGTCGGCGGCTTCGCGCAGCGACTGCGCGGCCAGCTCCACTTCCAGGCGGGCCAGGTCCTGCTCCGGCAGCGCCGCCTGCTGGCGCAGCGCGCCCAGCAGGCCGTAGGCCTCGCCGGCGCGGCCGATCATCGCCAGTGCGCGCGCCCGCAGCAGCAGGCCGCGCGGCGGCAGCGGCTGCGCCGCGGCCACGTCCAGTGCGTTGATCGCGTCCACCGGCAGCCCGCGCTCGAGCAGGCGTTCGGCCTGCAGCAGGGCGTGGGCGGTGGGATCGCGCTCGGCCAGCGCGCGCAGCCAGCCCCGGGCGGCGGCCTCGTCGCCGCGGCCATCGGCGGCG
>DASRYN010000372.1:0-2562 GCA_035687185.1 Pseudoxanthomonas sp.
CGGCGCGGGCGCGGACCCGCGCGGCGCGTCCAGCAGCAGGCGCGCGGACAGCGCCAGCAGCACCGCGGTGGCGGCGGCGGCGGCGATGCGCGGCAGGAGGTCGTCGCGGGCGGTGGGGTTCAAGGCGGCCGTGGGCGTGGGGTGCGGCCGGGAGCAGCCTGCACGGCCGCTCCCGACTCCACGCTGACCGCGGCGACGCGGCCCGGGTTCCCGGCGCCGCGCGCCGGGAGCGGGCGCGTCAGTCGGCGGCGGTCATGTCGACCACGTCGAACGTGGCCACCGGATCGACCTCGGCGTCGTAGTCCACGTCCTCGCGCTCGAAGCCGAACAGCTTGAGGAAGTCCCGCTTGTAGCTGGCGTAGTCGGTGACCTGGAACAGGTTTTCGGTGGTCACCTGCGGCCACAGTGCGCGGCATGCCTGCTGCACGTCGTCGCGCAGCTCGCGGTCGTCCAGGCGCAGGCGGTTGGACGCGTCCGTGGGCGGCGGGTCGGCGGCGTACAGGTGCTCGCGGAAGGTGCGGTCCAGCTGCTCGATGGGCCCCTCGTGAAGGCCCTTGTCCTTCATGATCCGGTAGACGATGGCGATGTACAGCGGCATCACCGGGATGGCGGCGCTGGCCTGGGTGACCACCGACTTGAGCACGGCCACGTTAGCCGAGCCGCCGGTGGGCCGCAGCCGGGCGTCGATGGCGTGCGCGGCGCGGTCCAGGTCCTCCTTGGCCTTGCCCAGGGCGCCGTGCCAGTAGATCGGCCAGGTGATCTCGGTGCCGATGTAGCTGAAGGCCACCGTCCTGGCGTCGGGCGCCAGCACGCCGGCCCTGGCCAGGGCGTCGATCCACAGCTCCCAGTCCTCGCCGCCCATTACTTTCACCGTGTCGGCCACTTCCTGCTCGGTGGCCGGCTCGACCGTGGCCTCGATGATCTGGTCGCGGTTGGTGTCCACCGCGGTGGCCCTGTACGGCTGGCCGATGGGCTTGAGCGAGGAGCGCTTGAGCTCGCCGGTGTCCGGCAGGCGGCGCACCGGCGAGGCCAGCGAGTAGACCACCAGGTCCACCGGGCCGCCCATCTCGCCGATCAGCTCGATGGCCTTGGCGCGCACCTCGTCGGAGAACGCGTCGCCGTTGATCGAGCGGCTCCACAGGCCCGCCTGCTTGGCATGGCGGTCGAAGGCGGCGGCGTTGTACCAGCCCGGGTTGCCGGGCTTCCTGTCGGTGCCGGGCTTCTCGAAGAACACGCCCAGCGTCGCCGCGCCGAAGCCGAAGGCGGCGGTGATCCGCGCGGCCAGGCCGTAGCCGGTGGACGCGCCGATCACCAGCACCCGCTTGGGGCCGTCGTCGCGCACGCCGTGCGATTGCACGTACCGGATCTGGTCCAGCACGTTCTTCTCGCAGCCCACGGGGTGGGCGGTGGTGCAGATGAAGCCTCGGACTTTGGGATGGATGACCACGCGGACTCTCTCGTTTGCGGAGGGAAGCGCGGCGCGCGGCGCGCGCCGGCCAAGCGCCGTAGTCTAATCGTTCCCCCGGAAACGGCCCCTTCCGCTGCGTATGGACGCGGCGCTACAGCGCCGGGCAGGCCTGGCGGCGCTGGTGGGTGCGGATGGCCCAGGCGTAGACCAGCAGGCCGGCCATGGCGGTGGCCGCGCCCACCGGGCCGGTGGAGGTCCAGCCCAGCCCGGCGCCGATGGCCAGGCCGCCCAGCCAGGGGCCGAGCGCGTTGGCGGTGTTGAACGCGGCGTGGTGCGAGGCCGCGGCCAGGGTCTGCGCCTCGCCGGCCACGTCCATCAGGTGCGACTGCAGGATCGGACCCAGCGCGCCCATCATGCCGATGGCCACCGTGGCCAGCAGCAGGCTCCACGGCCAGCGCGCGGCCAGCGGGAACAGCAGCAGCACCAGCACCGCCCAGCCCAGCACCGCCGCCACCGAGCGGAACTGCAGGCGGTCGAACAGCCAGCCGCCGGCGATGTTGCCGATCACCCCGCCCAGGCCGAAACCGGCCACCGCCAGCGGCACCAGCGCCGGGGCCACGCCGGTGACCTGGATCATGGTCGGGGCGATGTAGCTGAAGACGCAGAACATGCCCGAGAAGCCGATCGCGCCGATGGCCAGCGCCTGCCACACCGGGGTGCGGTTGAACGCGCGCAGCTCCACCAGCGGGCGCCCGCGCGGGCCGTCGGACGCGGCCGGCAGGTACAGGGCCACCAGCGCCACGGTCAGCAGCGACAGCACCGCCACCACCGCGAACACCCAGCGCCAGCTCACCAGCTGCCCGGCCCAGGTCGCCAGCGGCACGCCTGCCAGGATCGCCAGGGTCAGGCCGAACATCACCAGGCTCACCGCCCGCCCGCGCGCCTCCGGCCGGCTGATGGCCACCGCCGACAGCGCCGCCACGCCGAAGTAGGCGCCATGCGGCAGGCCGGCGATGAAGCGGAACAGCAGCAGGCTGGCGTAGTCCGGCGCCAGCGCGCTGGCCAGGTTGCCGGCGGCGTAGAACGCCATCAGCGCCAGCAGCAGGGTCTTGCGCCGCAGCGCGCCGCCCAGCACCGCCAGCAGCGGCGCGCCC
>DASRYN010000373.1:0-2261 GCA_035687185.1 Pseudoxanthomonas sp.
CGGCCGGACGCGCGGGCGCGGGCCCGGCGGCGCCGGGCTTCCTGGGCGCACTGCTGCAGGCGGCCAGCGCCAGCAGGCACAGCGCGGCCAGCCACGTCCTCATGCCGGCGGAATCTCCCGGCCCGCGATCGCCTGCGAGAGCTGGTACACCGCCATCGCGTACATGCGCGAGATGTTGTAGCGGGTGATCGCGTAGTAGTTCTGGAAGCCGAGCCAGTGCTGCGGCCCGGCGCTGCCCTGCAGCGAGAACGGCGTGGCGGTGGCGCCGGCGGGCACCGGCGCCAGCGGGGCGTAGCCGCGCGCTGCCAGCGATTCCATCGTGTGGTGGGGGGTCCAGTCGGTGGGATCGAAAGGCTCGCGCCCCGGCGCCAGCGCCGCGGGCACCACCACCGGGCCGCCGCGCACCCAGCCGCCCTTGCGCACGAAGTAGTTGGCGATGGAGGCGAACACGTCGTCCAGGCTGCCGAACAGGTCTCGGCGGCCGTCGCCGTCGCCGTCCACCGCGAACTGGCGGTAGCTGGACGGCATGAACTGGCCCATGCCCATCGCGCCGGCGTAGCTGCCCTTGAGCGCGGCGACGTCCAGCCTCTCCTCGCGCGCCAGCGCGAACAGCTGCGCCAGCTCGTCGCGGAAGAACAGCTCGCGCCGCACCTCGCGTTCCAGCCGCGCCGGGTCGCCGCTGCGCGGGTAGCGGAAGGCCAGCGTGTACAGCGCGTCGAGCACGGAGTAGCGGCCGGTGTTGCCGCCGTAGCTGGTTTCCACGCCGATGATGGCCACGATCAGCTCGGCGGGAACGCCGGTGTCGGCCTCCACCTTCGCCAGCGCGGCGCGGTGGCGGGCGAGGAAGTCGCGGCCGCCGTCGATGCGCGCCTGGCTGATGAACATGGGCCGGTATTCGTGCCACGGCTTGACCCGCTCGGCCGGCCGCGACATCGCCGCCACCACGCTGTCCAGGAACCGCGCGCGCGCCAGGGTGGCCTCGATCTCGGCGGCGGGAATGCCGAAGCGCTGCGCGGTGTCGCGCACGAAGTTCGCGCGCGCCACCTCGAACGGCACCGGGGTCAGGTCCACCGGCGGCGCGGGCGGCGCCTCGGGCGCGGCCTCGGCCGGCGCGGCCGGCCGCACCGGGGCCGGCGACGCCGGGGTGGACGGGGCCAGCGCCTGTTTCGGCGCGCAGCCGAGCAGACCCAGGAGGAGGAGACTGGACAGCGCGGGCTTGATCATCGAAGGCAGATTAGCATGCACGCGCAAAGCCTTGGAACCACTGGGTTTTCGCCAGCGTATTCAGCGGTAGCCGTGCACCGGCCGGTGGCTGCGCACGGCCATCACCAGGCCCAGCCCGGCCAGCAGCGACACCGCCGAGGTGCCGCCGTAGCTGAGCAGTGGCATCGGCACCCCGACCACCGGCAGCAGGCCGGCGATCATGCTGCCGTTGACCAGCACGTAGACGAAGAAGGCCAGGCCCAGCGCGCCGGCCAGCAGCCGCGAATAGGTGTCGCGCGCCTCCACCGCGATCCACAGGCAGCGCCCGACCACGAACAGGTACAGCGCCAGCACCGTGGCCACCCCGACCCAGCCGAACTCCTCGCTCAGCACCGCGAAGATGAAGTCGGTGGTCTGCTCGGGGATGTAGTTCAGGTGCGACTGGCTGCCCTCGCCCCAGCCCTTGCCGGTGAGGCCGCCGGAACCGATGGCGATCTTGGACTGGATGATGTTCCAGCCGGCGCCGAGGGGATCGTTCTCCGGGTCGCGGAAGGTGAGGATGCGGTCCTGCTGGTAGGGCCGCAGCACTAGGCCGAACCATTCGATCGGCGCGAACAGCGCCAGCGCGCCCAGGGCCGCGCCCAGCCCGCCGGCGCTGAGGATCCACCACCACGGCAGGCCCGCCAGCACCAGTGCGAAGCCGCCGCTGGCGGCGATCAGCATGGCGGTGCCGAAGTCCGGCTGCATCAGGATCAGCCCGGTGGGCACGGCGATCAGCGCGCCGGTGGCCAGTACCGTGCCCAGGCGCGGCGGCAGCGGCCGCTGGTGCAGGTACCAGGCGGCCATCATCGGCAGGCTGATCTTCAGCAGCTCCGACGGCTGCAGGTAGAACACCCCCAGGTCGAGCCAGTGGCGGCCGTGCCTGCCCGTGCCCACCAGCAACACCGCCAGCAGCGGCAGCAGCGAGACCGCGTACACCGTGGGCGACCACGCGCGCAGGCGCGGCACCGCGACCCGCGACAGCGCCCACATCGCCAGCAGCCCGACCGCGAAGCGCG
>DASRYN010000374.1:0-3132 GCA_035687185.1 Pseudoxanthomonas sp.
CCGCCAGGCTCATCGCGCGTCAGCGCTTGAGGTGGCGGCGCACGTCGTCGGCGCCGTTGCCCACCGCCTCCACCGCGGCGCGCAGCTCCTCCTCGGACACCCCAAGCTCGCGTGCCCAGTAGCGCACCTCGTAGTCCTCGCTGGTGTTGATGCGGTCGCGGTCGGGGGAACCGACCTTGCGGGTGTCGTCGCCCATGGCGTCCTCGCGGGTTCGCGGCGCATCGCCGCCCCGCGACTTTCCCGCGGCCGGCATCATCGCCGCGTGTACGCGCCGGGCGCGCGGCCTGCACGCGCCGGAAACGATCCCTGCGCGCGGCATTGACCGGCGCGCGCGCAGACTGGCGGCCCCGCCGAAACCGGAGAGCCGCCGCCATGCCCATGCCCGACTACCCGCGCCCGCCGTTCAAGCGCCAGCAGCAGGATTTCCCCGGCAAGACCGCGCTCATGGAGCCGGTACCCGACCACGGCGAGGAGAGCTACGTCGGCAGCGGGCAGCTGGCCGGCAAGCGCGCGCTGATCACCGGCGGCGACAGCGGCATCGGCGCCGCGGTGGCCATCGCCTACGCCCGCGAGGGCGCCGACGTGGCCATCGCCTACCTGCCCGGCGAGCAGTCCGACGCCGAGCGCATCGGCGGCCTGATCGAGGACGCCGGGCGCAAGGCGGTGCTCGTGGCGTGCGACATCAGCGACCCGAACCAGGCCTGCGAGATGGTCAAGCAGGTGGGCGAGCGGCTCGGCGGCCTGGACGTGCTGGTCAACAACGCCGCCTACCAGCGCTACTTCCAGAGCTTCGACGAGATCACCCTGGACGAGTGGCGCCGCACCTTCGACACCAACGTGCACGCGGCCTTCAACCTGGTGCGGCTGGCGCTGCCGATGCTCGAGGGCGGCGGCACCATCATCAACACCGCCTCGGTGAACTCCAAGAAGCCCACGCCCAACATCCTGCCCTACGCCGCCACCAAGGGCGCATTGGCCAACCTGACCATCGGCCTGGCCGGCCTGCTGGCCGAGCGCGGGATCCGGGTCAACGCGGTGCTGCCCGGGCCGATCTGGACGCCCTTCATCCCGGCCGGCATGGACGAGGAGGAAGTGGAGAACTTCGGCTCGCAGACGCCGTTCGGCCGCCCGGGCCAGCCCGCGGAGCTGGCCTCGGCCTACGTGATGCTGGCCTCCGACCGCGCCAGCTACACCTCCGGCGCGCTGCTCACCATTTCCGGCGGCGCGGTGGTGCTGTAGCGCCTTCTACGGGCCCGGCGTGCGCGGGGCCCGGCGGCGCGCCGCCGGCGCGGCCACCTCGATCCAAGTCGGCGCGTGGTCGCTGGGCTTGTCCAGCGCGCGCACCCAGCGGTCCACGCCCGCGCCGCGCAGGCGCGCGGCCAGCACGGGGTTGGCCAGCAGGTGGTCGATGCGCAGGCCGCGGTCGCGCTGGAAGTGCTGGCGGAAGTAGTCCCAGAACGTGTAGATGCGCGCCTGGCCATGCACCCGGCGCAGGCAGTCGGTCCAGCCCTGCTCCAGCAGCCGGCGGTACTCCTGGCGGCTCTCGGGTTGCAGCAGCGCGTCGCGGCGCCAGGATTTCGGGTCGTAGATGTCCTCGTCGGTAGGCACCACGTTGAAGTCGCCCACCAGCGCCACCGGGTGTTCCAGCGCCACCAGCGTGCGCGCGTGGCGCCGCAGGCGCTGGAACCAGCTGAGCTTGTAGTCGAACTTCGGCCCGGGCCAGGGATTGCCGTTGGGCAGGTACAGGCAGCCGACCACGATGCCGTGCACCGCCGCCTCGATGTAGCGGCTCTGCTCGTCGCGGCGGTCGCCGGGAAGCCCGCGGCGGCTTTCCACCGGCTCCTGCCCGCGCGCCAGCAGCGCCACGCCGTTCCACGAGCGCTGGCCGTGCCAGATCGCGCCGTAGCCGGCATCGCGCAGCGCGCCGGCGGGAAAGGCGGTGTCGGGAGCCTTGAGTTCCTGCAGGGCGACGACGTCCGGCCGTTCCCGCTCCAGCCAAGCCAGCAGGTGCGGCAAGCGCGCGCCGATGCCGTTGACGTTGAACGTGGCGATCTTCAGCGTCCTGGGCCGCGCCATCGCGGCCTCAGGCGCGGCGTCGGGCGCGCACGATGCGCCCCTGGCGGCGACGCGCGCGGACGTTCGGAAAGGCAGGATGGGCCATGGTGTCGTTCCGCTCCCGGTGGAGCGAACCTAGCCCGGCGCGCGTGAGCGCTCCGTCGCCGCGCCGGCCTGCCGGCGCGGCCGCGGGATCAGAACGGGATGTCGTCGTCGGCGAAATCGTCGAAGCCGCCGCTGGCGGCCGCCGGGGGCGTCGCGGCGGCGGCCGGGGCGCCGCGCTGGGCGAACTCGCGACGCGGCGGGGCGCTGCGCTGCGGACGCTCGCCGCGGTCGGCATAGCCCTCGCCGCCACCGCCACGGCCGCCGAGCATCTGCATCTCGTCGGCGACGATCTCGGTGATGTAGCGTTCCTGCCCGTCCTGGCCGGTGAACTTGTCGTAGCGGATGCTGCCCTCGACGTAGCACTGCGAGCCCTTGCGCAGGTACTCGCCGGCGATCTCGCCGAGCTTGCCGAAGAACTTGACCCGGTGCCACTCGGTGCGTTCCTGGGTGTTGCCCTCGCGGTCCTTGCGCACGCTGGTGGTGGCCAGGCGGA
This sequence comes from Pseudoxanthomonas sp., assembly GCA_035687185.1. Classification (GTDB taxonomy): domain Bacteria; phylum Pseudomonadota; class Gammaproteobacteria; order Xanthomonadales; family Xanthomonadaceae; genus Pseudoxanthomonas. The sequence continues at coordinate 2,654 of DASRYN010000374.1, forward strand.
TGGTGGTCACGGCCATGCCCGACTGCGTGTACTTGGTTTCGGGATCGTCGCCGAGGTTGCCGACCAGGATGACCTTGTTGATGCCGCGCGCCATAGTCTTTCGCTTCCGTCTCGTGGCCCGGCAGGCCCGGGCAGCAGGATTGCAGTATAGCCGCGCCCTCCGCGCCAGCGCTGAACTCCACGGCGCGGGGTAGGGATTCTCCGAAGCGTGCCCTTATAATTCAGGCACTTCTCCGGGCCTCCCCATGGCAGACCACCCCAGCCCCCTCTCCCATGCCTCGCTGCCCCGGATCCAGGCACTGGCGGCCGCCGACATGGCGGCGGTCGACGCGCTGATCCGCCGCCGCCTGGCCTCCGACGTGGTGCTCATCAACCAGATCGCCGAGCACATCGTCTCGGCCGGCGGCAAGCGCCTGCGCCCGATGCTGGTGGTGCTGGCCGGCCAGGCCGCCGGCGGCGCCGGGCCGGACCACCACCAG
>DASRYN010000375.1:0-4538 GCA_035687185.1 Pseudoxanthomonas sp.
GCTGGACGAGCCGCGGGTGCAGGCCGTGGGTTTCGTCGGCTCCACGCCGGTGGCGCGGCACGTGTACGAGCGCGGCAGCCTCGCCGGCAAGCGCGTGCAGGCGCTGGGCGGGGCCAAGAACCACGCCGTAGTGCTGCCGGATGCGGACATCGCCGCCGCGGCCGACGCCCTGCTCGGCGCCGGCTACGGCTCGGCCGGCGAGCGCTGCATGGCCATCTCGGTGGCGGTGTGCGTCGGCCAGGCCACCGCCGACGCGCTGGTCGCCGCGCTGGCGCCGAAGGTCGAGGCGCTGCGCATCGGACCGGGCATCGGCGACCCGGACATGGGCCCGCTGGTGGACGCGGCGCACCGCGAGCGCGTGCGCGGCTGCATCGACCGCGGCGTCGCCGAGGGCGCTCGGCTGGTCGTGGACGGCCGCGCGCACCCCTGCACCCGCGGCGAGGGCTTCTTCCTCGGCGCCAGCCTGTTCGACCGGGTCGAGCCGGGAATGGCGCTCTGGCGCGAGGAGATCTTCGGTCCGGTGCTGTGCGTGGTGCGCGTGGACGACTTCGAGGCCGCGCTGGCACTGGTGGACGCGCACGAGTACGGCAACGGCGCGGCGGTGTTCACCCGCAGCGGCGGCGCGGCGCGCGAGTTCGCGCGGCGGGCGCAGGCCGGCATGGTCGGGATCAACGTGCCCATCCCGGTGCCGATGGCCTTCCATTGCTTCGGCGGCTGGAAGCGCTCGCTGTTCGGGCCGCTGCACGTGCACGGGCCGGACGGGGTGCGCTTCTTCACCCGCCTGAAGACGGTGACCGCGCGCTGGCCCGAGGGCGCGGCGGCCGCCGAGTTCGCGATGCCCACCATGCGCTGAGCGCGCCAGCGCGCGTGCGCGGACACAGCTGCCGCTAGACTGCCGCCAGACCCGCCGTCGCACCCCGCATGACCGACGACCCGCGCCCGGCCCAGTTGCGCCGCATGAAGGCCATCGCCCTGGCGATGCTGCTGGCGATGCTGGCCGGCTTCCTGCTCAGCCATGCCATGGGCAACCGGGGCGCCTGGGCCTGGGTCTCGGCGTTCTGCGAGGCGGCCACCGTGGGCGCGCTGGCGGACTGGTTCGCCGTGGTGGCGCTGTTCCGCCATCCGCTGGGCCTGCCGATCCCGCACACGGCCATCATCCCGCGCGGCAAGGCACGCATCGCCGACAGCCTGGCCGCCTTCGTACGCGACCACTTCCTGGAGCCGCAGTCGCTGCTGCAGCGGCTGGAGGTGTTCGACCCGGCCGCGCGCCTGGGCCAGTGGCTGTCGCGGCCGGAGCAGTCCGCGCGCCTGGCGCAGGCGGCGCGCGGCTGGATGCTGCAGGCCCTGGACCTGCTGGACGAGCGCGCGGTGCGGGAGGGCATCCAGGCCTTCGTGGTGGCGCGGCTGCGCGCGTGGGACGCGGCGGCCACCGCCGGCGAGGTGCTGGGCCTGCTCACCGCCGACGGCCGCCACCAGGCGCTGCTGGACGAGGCGCTGCGGCGCCTGGGGCGCTACCTGGACGACGACGCGGTCAAGCAGCGGGCCTCGGCGCTGCTGGTCAAGCACGCACGGCGCGAATGGCCGCGGCTGGTGGGCACGGTGGACTGGGTCAAGCCGGTGGAGGGCATCGCCGACGGCCTGGCCGAGCGCATCGCCCGCGCGCTGCTGGACGAGCTCAACGACGTGCTGTCGCAGCCGGAGCACCCGCTGCGCCGCGACTACGAGCGCTGGCTGCAGGACTACGTGGCGCGGCTGCGCACCGACCCCGCGCTGGCCGGCCGGGTGGACGAGATCAAGCAGCGCCTGATCGACCACCCCAGCGTGCAGGCGTACGTGCAGGGCCTGTGGGACCAGGTCCACGCCGCCCTGCGCCGCGACCTGGAGCGCGCCGACGGCGCGCTGGCCCGGCACCTGGAGCAGTCGCTGGCCGGGCTGGGCCAGGCGCTCGGACGCGACCCGGCGCTGCGCGAAGCGATCAACCAGCACGTGATGGGCGGCGCGGAGAAACTCGCCGGCCGGCTGCGCGGCGGGGTGACCGAGCACATCGCGCAGACGGTCAAGGGCTGGGACGAGCGCCACCTGGTGCGCCAGCTGGAGCTCAGCGTCGGCCGCGACCTGCAGTACATCCGCTTCAACGGCACCCTGGTGGGCGGCCTGATCGGGCTGCTGCTGCACGCGGCCATCACCCTGCTGCAGCCGTGAGGCGCCGCGCTGGTGCGGCGCAGCAGCGGTCGCGCTAAAGAACCTGCGCGGCGCGGCCGCTATGCCGAACATGGGCCGTCCTGCTGCCCGCATCCGACCGGGAGACCACCGATGACCGCACGACCGACCGTTCTGCTCTGCGACGACTCGCGCGCCCTGCGCATGCTGGCCGCGCAACAGCTGGAGGACAGCGGCTACCAGGTGGTCGGCGAGGCCGGCAACGGCCTGGAGGCGGTGGGTCAGTACCAGGCGCTCAAGCCCGACCTGGTGCTGCTGGACCTGGTGATGCCCGAGTGCGACGGGCGCCAGGCGCTGGCCCGGATCCTGGCCGCCGACCCGCAGGCGCGGGTGGTGATCCTCAGCTCGCTGGGCGCGCAGAGCGACATCGAGGAATGCCTGCGCCTGGGCGCGCGCTCCTACCTGCAGAAGCCGATCGACCCCGAAGCGATGGACCGCGTGCTGCGCGACGCGCTGGCCTGATCCGCGCCTATCATCCGACCACTCGCAAGGGGACACGCTATGGCAGTCAAATTCCTGGGCCAGTTCCTGCTGGAGCGCGGCGTCATCACTCCGCAGCAGCTGCTGGCCGCCATCGAGGCGCAACGCGCGTCCAACCCCCTGCTGGGCGAGCTGGCCGTGCGCCAGGGCCTGCTGACCGAGGCGCAGGCGCGGCGCATCAACGAGCGCCAGCGCGTGGAGGACCGCCGCTTCGGCGACATCGCGCTGGAGATGGGCCTGCTCGAGCCGGCGCAGGTGGATGCGCTGCTGGCCGCGCAGAAGGCCGGCCGCAAGCTGTTCGGGCAGGTGCTGGTGGAACAGGGCGTGGTCGACCCGCAGCGGCTGGAGGCCGAGCTGGCCGCCCACCGCGCCGACCAGGACGCGGCCAACCACGCCCTGGCCGTGGGCGTGGCCGACCATGCCCTGGCCGAGTTCGCCAACGGCGCCATCGCCCTGTGCGGGCGCCTGTTCCCGCGCATGCTCGAGGGCCAGTGCCAGGCCGCGGGCCTGGCCTCGCCGGAGGACCTGGCCGCACTGCCGCACGCGGCGCACGTGCGCATCGAGGGCGAGCAGCCGCTGTTCATCGGCATGGCCTGCGACCGCGACACCATGCGCGCGCTGGCCTGCGCCTTCCTGCGCATCGGGCCGGAGCGCTGCGACGACGCCCTGGCCCTGGACGGCCTGGGCGAGATCGTCAACGTGCTGATGGGCTACGTGGTGCGCAACGTGCTGCCCGACGACGTGCAGTACCGCGCCTTCCCGCCCGACCTGGGCACGCCCGCCGTGCAGCTGGCCGCCGACCGCGACCGCTCGCTGGCGCTGGCGATGAACTCGCAGCCGGGGCCGTTCGTGCTGCTGGTCGGCCACTAGCCGCCACGCGCGCGCCGCCGGCCCGGCCGGCGCCTACCGCGTCAGGCGCCAGGCGCGGTGGATCCGCGCGTTGCGCTCGAAGTCCGGCGGAATGGTCTGCGCGCTGATCTCCTGGCAGCGGGCGAACTGCGCCACCGCGTCCTCGTCCAGGCGGAAGCGGCGGAAGTTGTTGGAGAAGTACAGCACCCCGTCCGGCGCCAGGCGCGCCACCGCCGCGCGCAGCAGGCGCACGTGCTCGCGCTGCACGTCGAAGTCGTCCGCGCGCGCGGAGTTGGAGAAGGTGGGCGGGTCGCAGAAGACCACGTCGTACAGGCCGCGCTCGGCCTCCAGCCACGCCACCGCGTCGGCCTGCACCAGCCGGTGCGCCGCGCCGCCCAGCCCGTTGAGCGCCAGGTTGTCCGCGCACCACTGCAGGTAGGTGGCCGACAGGTCCACGCTGGTGGTCTGCGCGGCCCCCGCCACGGCGGCCTGGACGCTGGCCACGCCGGTGTAGCAGAACAGGTTGAGGAAGCGCTTGCCGCGCGCTTCCCTGGCCATGCGCCGGCGCAGCGGGCGGTGGTCCAGGAACAGGCCGGTGTCCAGGTAGTCGAACAGGTTCACCCACAGCCGCGCGCCGTTCTCGCGCACGGCCATGCGTTCGCCGCGCTGCTGCATGCGGCCGTACTTGCTGCCGCCCTTGCCGCGCTCGCGGGTCTTCAGCGCCACCTGCTCGTGCGGCACGCCGAACACCTCGCGCGCGGCGGCCAGCAGTTCGTGGCGGCGGCGGCGCACGTCGGCCTCCGGGATCTCGGCCGGCGCGGCGTATTCCTGCACGTGCAGGAAGGTGCGTTGCGCGCCACCGTCCTCGGCGTAGACGTCGATGGCGGCGGCGTATTCGGGCAGGTCCGCGTCGTAGGCGCGGAAGCAGCCCACCTGCTCGCCGCTGCGCCAGCCCTTGAGCCGGCGCAGGTTCCGCTCCAGGCGGTTGG
>DASRYN010000376.1:0-2522 GCA_035687185.1 Pseudoxanthomonas sp.
GACGACCCGCAGGCCGAACTCTGGCGTGCCGTGGCCGCCGGGCGCACGCACCGCGCCCGCCGCATCCAGGACTACCTGGCCCGTTACGCCGAAGGCGACGCGCTACCGGCCGGGCTGCCGCCGCGGCTGTTCGCCTTCGCCACCCTCAACGTCTCCCCGGACGTGCTGCGGGTGATGGCCACCCAGGCGCGCGTGGGCACGCTGCACTTCTACATGCCCACGCCCACCCGCTCCTACTGGGGCGACCTGCAGGCGCTGTCGACGCGGCTGCGCGCCGGCGAACCCGAGCCCTTCGGCGCGCCCGGCGGCGAGAACGCGCTGCTGCAGGCCTGGGGCGCGGCGGGCCGCGATTTCGTGGCGCTGCTGGGCAGCTACGAGGTGGTGCATCCCTCCGGCGAGATCCCGGCCCATGTGGATCCCGAGGCGGACCCCCGCCCGTCCCTCGACGCGGGCGGCCTGCGCGGCGGCCTGCTGCACCGCCTGCAGGGCGACCTGTTCCACCGCCGCCCGGCGCCGTCGGGCCCGCGCCTGCCGGCGCCCCGGCGCGACGACCCCAGCCTCCAGGTCCATGCCTGCCATACCCGCCTGCGCGAACTGCAGGTGCTGCACGACCAGCTGCGTGGCCTGCTCGAGGACCCGCGCTTCGATCCGCCGCTGCAACCGCGCGAGATCGCGGTGCTGGCGCCGGACATCGACCCCTACGTGCCCTACCTGGACGCGGTGTTCGGCGGGCGCGGCGAAGGCGGCGACCCCATTCCCTACGCGCTCGCCGACACCAGCCCGCTGGCCGGCGAGCCGCTGGCCGAGGTGTTCCTGCACCTGCTGCGCCTGCCCGTGTCCCGCTTCGGCCTGGACGAGATGCTCGACCTGCTGTCCAGCCCGCCGCTGGCCGAGGCCGCCGGGCTGGACGCGCCCGCCTTCGAGCGCCTGCACGCCTGGCTGTACGCGGCCGGCGCGCGCTGGGGCCTGGACGCCGGCCACCGGCGCAGCCACCAGGCCCCGGAGGACGATGCCTACACCTGGCAGTTCGCGCTCGACCGCCTGCTGCTGGGCCACGCCACCGGCAGCGACGAGGAGATCGCCGCGCCGTCGGGGCGCATCGTCGCGCCCTGGCCGCGCCTGGAAGGCAGCGCGCTGGACGCGCTGGACACCCTGGTGCGGCTGCTGCGCGTGCTCGCGCGCCAGCAGAAGGCGCTGGCCGAGGCGCTGGCGCCGTCGCAGTGGCGCGAGCGCCTGCTCGGCCTGCTGCGCGCGCTGCTGCCGCTGGAGCCGTCGGCGCCGCCGGCGCAACGCGCGCTGGAGCGGCTGCGCACGCTCGTCAACGCCTTCGCCGCCGACGCCGCGGCCGCCGGCTTCGACGCGCCGGTGCCGGCCGAGGTGGTGCGCGCGCATTTCGCCACGGTGCTGGCCGCGGCCGACACCCGCGCGCCGCTGCTGACCGGCGGCGTCAGCTTCGGCCGCATGGTGCCGATGCGGCTGCTGCCGTTCCGCGTCATCTGCGTGCTCGGCATGAACGACGGCGACTTCCCCCGTCGCGACCCGGCCGCCGGCCTCAACCGGCTCACCGCCGAGCTGGGCACCGCGCGCCGCCGCCATGGCGACCGCTCGCTGCGCGAGGACGACCGCTTCCTGTTCCTGCAGCTGTTCGCCGCAGCGCAGGACGTGTTCTACGTCAGCTACCTGGGCGCGGACCCGCGCGACGGCACCGCGCGCGAGCCTTCCGTGCTGGTCGGCGAGCTGCTCGATGCCGCCGCCGCGTACCACGCCGACCCGCAGGCGGCGAAGGAGGCGCTGGTCGTGCGCCACCCGCTGCAGCCGTTCTCGCCGGCGGCGTTCGGCGGCGACGGCGAACCGCGCCGCTTCAGCTACCGCCGCGCCTGGCACCCGGCCGCCGGTGCGCTGGCCGGCACGCGCAGCCGCCTGGCGCCGTGGTTCGGGCAGCCGCTGCCGCCGCCGGAGGACGCCGGGGATGGGCTGCCGCTGGAGGCGCTGCGCCGCTTCCTGCTCGACCCGGCCGGCCAGTTCCTGGCGCTGCGCCTGGGCCTGCGCCTGCCCGACGCGGTCGGGGAGGCCGGCGACACCGAGCCCCTGGTGGTGCCGGCGCGCGGGCTGGAGCGCGCGCGGCTGCAGCAGGCGCTGGTCGCCGCCGCCTTGGACGGCAGCGACGACGACACGCTCTACGCCCGCCTGCGCGCGCGCGCGCTGCTGCCCTCCGGGCCGCTGGGCGAACGCCAGTTCCAGGCCGTGCGCGACGCCATCCGCCCGTACGCCGGGGCCTACCTGCAATGGCGCGGCGACGAGCCGCCGCGCGCGGAACCGTACGAGGCCACCATCGACGGCGTGCGCCTGCACGGCCGCGTGGAGGGCGTGCACGCCCGCGGCATCGCGCGGGTCCGCGCCGACGCGCTCAACGGCCCGGCGGCGATCCGCCACGGCCTGGACTGGCTGCTGGCCAACGCCGCCGGCGCGCGCCTGCCGCTGCTCGGCTTCCACCCGCACGACGGCGCGCCGGTGCCCTGCAC
>DASRYN010000377.1:0-10346 GCA_035687185.1 Pseudoxanthomonas sp.
TCTCGCCCGCGGCCTCCTTGCCTTCCACCACCCGGGAGCGGATCACGCCGTTGCCCTCCAGCCACGCGCGCAGCTCGCCCAGCAGCGCCGCGTCCTCGCCCCAGCGCTCGATCAGGATGGCGCGCGCGCCCTCCAGCGCCGCCCTGGCATCGGCCACGCCCTTTTCGGCGTCGACGAACTGCGCGGCGAACTCCTCGGGGACGCGGGCCGGATCCTCCAGCAGGCCGTCGGCCAGCGGTTCCAGCCCGGCCTCGCGCGCGATCTGCGCGCGGGTGCGGCGCTTGGGCTTGTACGGCAGGTAGAGGTCCTCCAGCCGCGACTTGCTGTCGGCGGCCTCGATCTCGGCGCGCAGCGCGTCGGTCAGCTTGCCCTGTTCCCCGATGCTGGCCAGGATCGCGGCGCGGCGCTCTTCCATCTCGCGCAGGTAGGCCAGGCGCACCTCGAGGTTGCGCAGCTGGGTGTCGTCCAGGCCGCCGGTCACCTCCTTGCGGTAGCGCGCGATGAAGGGCACGGTCGCGCCCTCGTCGAGCAGCGCGACGGCGGCCTGCACCTGCTGCGTCTGCGCGCCGATCTCCTCGGCGATGGTCTGGGCGATCTTGCGCGCGAGCGCGGCGGAAATCTCGGTCATGGACGGCGGGTTCTGCGGGACTGCGGGCCGGCGATTGTGGCGCCCGCCGCGCGCCGATGTAACCCGTTGACAAGCGCCGCCGGCGCCTGCCGCCCGCGTCAGCGCGGGCCCATCTTCGCCGCGCGGGCGCGCGCCTCCTGCAACGTGGGCACGCCGAGGCGGACGCGTTCCTCGTCGCTGACCGCTGCCTCGTCCACCGGATAGAGCTCGACCGGGCCGCCCGGCTTCGGCTTGTGGTACTGGGTGCCGTACCACTGCGGCAGCTTGCGCTGCATCAGCAGCCTGTCCCAGGCCGCGGCGGTCAGCCACCGCGCGGGCCGGTTGTCCGGGTCGAGCGCCACCGCCATCTGGGCCAGTGCCAGCGCCATCCGGTAATCGTCCGCCGTGTCGCCGTGCTGGAACACGATGCCGGCGTTGAAATAATCCACGGAGGTGCGCAGGGCGCCGGCGCGCAGCAGCGACAGCACTTCGGCGCGATGCGCCCGGTCCTGCCGGCGCAGCGCGTCCCAGTCGATGTCCTCCGCCTTCCGCGCCTGCTGGTCCGCCTCGAAGATCGCCCACATGCGGAGATTGTCGGCGGTGCCGTCGGGCCCGGCGGCAGGCAGGCCGGCCGGAGCCAGCCCGAGCACGGCGAAAAGGAACAACCTGCGCATGGAACCTCCCTGTCGGCAGCGGGGTGCCGCCGGGGAGGGGCGCCGGTTACAGCCCCATTTCCCGCAGCACGTGCGGGGCAGGATAAACCTTTTCCATCAGCCAGCGCATGTAGCGCATGTCCACGTGGATGGCGCGCTTGTAGCGCGGGTCGAACCACCAGCTGGCACTGACCGCCTCCCAGTTGCTGTCGAAGTTCAGGCCGACCAGCTCGCCGCGCGCATCGAGCACGGGCGAGCCGGAGTTGCCGCCGGTGGTGTCCAGGTTGGTGAGGAAGTCCACCGTCTGCGTGCCCAGCGCCGGGTCGGCGGTGTCGCCGAAATCGCCGCGGGCGATGGCGTCCAGCAGCGGCTGCGGCGCGTCGAACGGCACCTGGCCGGTGTGCTTCTCGACGATGCCGGCCACCGTGGTCACCGGCGCGAAGGTCACCGCGTCCCGCGCGTGCAGCGGCTCCAGCCGGCCGTAGCTCACGCGCAGGGTGCCGTTGGCGTCGGGGTAGACCGCGCCGCCCTGCCGCTGCCGCCAGGCGACCAGGGCGCGCATGTAGGCCGGGCGCAGGCGCAGCTGCTCGCCCTCGCGCGCCTTGCGCGCATCCTCCAGGCGCAGCAGTGCCGGCATCAGCCGCGCGGCCAGGGCCAGCAGCGGGTCGGCCGGCAGCGCGCGCGCCTGGCGCGCGGCTTCCAGCGCGGCCAGGCGCGCGGCCTCGTCGCCCAGCGCCGTGCCGCGGTAGAGCGCGGCCAGCGCGGCGTCCAGCTCGGCCGGGGTGCGGCCGAAGGCGGCGTCGAACTCGGGCAGGCGCTGCGCCTCGGGCAGCTGCTGGTAGCGGGCCAGCAGCACCCGCAGCAGGGCCTGTTCCACCGCCGGGTCGTAGCGCCGCTGCACCTGGCGCAGCACGCCCTCGATCAGCGCCAGGTCGCGTTGCTGGTAGCCGCTTTCGCGCTGCGCGTCGGGCCGGGCCGCCTCGATGCGCAGCCGCTCCAGCAGCAGCGCCGAGCGCAGCAGCTGGGTCTGGCTGGACAGCAGGCCGAGCAGCAGCTCGCGCTCGCGCACCGCCGAGCCCGCGGCCAGCACGCGCTGCAGCGCGGCGATGTCGCGCGCGTCGCCGCCGCGGGTGGCTTCCAGCATGGCGCGCTCGTCCTCGGCGCGGCGGCGCACCGCGTCGCTGCGGCGCAGGCCTTCCAGCTCTCCGGCCGCGCGCTTGCGGCTGTTCTTCAGCGACTGCAGCTGCGAGGCGTAGCGGGTGCGCGCCTGCGCGTCCTGGCGCCCGGCCTGCTCGATGGCCGCGATCAGCGCGTCGAACACGTCCACCCGCGCCGGCAGCGTCCACTCCACCTGCTCGGCGAACTCGGCCGCGGTGCGGTGGCGGAAGGTGACGCCCGGGTAGCCGGCGAGCATGGCGAAGTCGCCCTCGCGCGGGCCCTGGCGGGCGACGCGCAGGTGCGACGGCGGGCGGTAGGGCACGTTCTGCGGCGAGTGGGCCGCCGGCTTGCCGTCGGGGCCGACGTAGGCGCGCAGCAGGGTGAAGTCGCCGGTGTGGCGCGGCCACATGAAGTTGTCGATCTCGTCGCCGTAGTTGCCGATGCTGCGCGGCGGTGCGTAGACCAGGCGGACGTCGCGCAGCTCGAGCTGGCGGATGCGGTAGAAGTCGGTGCCGTAGTACATGCTGGCCACGCTGCAGCGCACGCCCGGCTCGCGCTCGCACTCGGCGACGATGCGCTTGCCTGCCGCGTCCACCGCGTCGTGGTAGGCGCGCCCGGTGCGGCCGCGCGCGGCCGCCAGCACGCGGTCGGTGACCCGGTCGAAGCCGACCGTGACCAGCACGCGGAAGTCGGGGTTGGCCGGCAGCTCGGCGGCGCGGTCGGCGGCGACGTAGCCGGCGTCGATCAGGTCGTTCTGCGGCGTGCTGTTGTACTGGATCACGCCGTAGGCGACGTGGTGGTTGGTCAGCACCAGGCCGTCGGGCGAGACGAACGCGCCGGTGCCGCCGCCGGCGCGCACCACCGCGTTGAGCGGCGCGGCGGTGAGGTCGGCCAGCGCGGCCGGGTCCCCGGCGTAGCCGGCCTGGCGCAGGGCCGCGGCGATCTGCGGCAGCTGCGAGGGCATCCACATGCCCTCGTCGGCTCGGGCATGGCCCGGCAGGAAGGCGGCGAGGGCGAGGCTCAGGCTGGCCAGCAGCGCGGCCGGGCGGGTCGGCGTCATCGTTTCGTCCGTCGGCGATGGAAAGCGGCCGACGGTAGCCGCCGCCGCCCCGGGCCACAACCGCCGCAGGTCATGTCCCGGCGGCCCGCGCTACTTCTCGCGGCGCCAGTTCAGCGAGCCGCGCGTCTCCACCGTGCTGGACTCGATCTCCAGGTCAAAGCCCTTGCGCAGCAGGTACTTGAGCACCAGCACCTGGCCGCTGCCCACCAGCGAGACGCCGTAGCCCACGTACAGCCGCGGCGAGAGGTACTTGCCCACGCCCACCACCGAGCCGCCGAGCGCGCGCGACTGGGTCACGCCGGCGTCGTCCAGCCCCAGCCGCGCGCCCAGGCGCGCGGCCAGCAGGCCGGTGCCGGCGGACATGGCCGCCGAGGCGGCGCTGATCTGCTGCGCCTGGGCGCGGGTGGCGCCCTCGAGGCTGCGCCCCAGCACCAGGTAGGACAGGGCCTCCGACTGCGGCAGGGCCGGGTCGGACCACACCTCCACGCGCGGCTGCAGCGCGTGGCCGGTGACGTCGATGCCGGCGGTGATGTCTTCCACGCGACGCTCGGCGCGCAGGTGGATGCGCGGGTCGCTGACCAGGTTGTTGCTCCAGGTCATCTGCCCGCGCGAGATCTGCAGTTCCTGGCCGTAGGCCTCGTACTTGCCGGACACGTCCACCACGCCGGTGGCCACCATCTCGTGGCCGGGGCGCGCGCGCACCTGCAGCCGGCCCTGCAACGCCCCGTCCAGGCCGAAGCCGGTCAGGCGCACGTCCTCGCCCAGCAGCAGGGCCAGGTCCATGTCCAGTGGCGCGTCCGGCGTTTCCTCCGGGTCCACCGGATCGACCACCACCACGTCCTCGGACACCGTGGCGCCCTGGTCCAGGCGCTCCAGGTCGATGCGCGCGCTGGGCACGGCGACCTCGCCGCGCAGCACCATGGTCGGGCCGTCGAGGCTGAACTGCAGGTCGGGGTTGGCCACCGCGTGCAGCTGCGCGGTGTCGGCCACCAGCACGTTGCGGCCGCGGATGGCCAGCTGCAGCGGCGTGGCCTGGCCGTACCACGACAGGCTGCCGTCCACTTCCAGCGTGCCTTCGCCGGAGCGCAGCGACGCCTCGATCCGGGCCGAGCCGTCCGGCTGCGCGTCGAGCATGCCGCGGCCCTCGGTCAGCGCCAGGCCCAGCACCGGCAGCTCGGCCCTGAAGTCCTCCAGCAGCAGCTGCCCGCCCATCGCCGGCTGGCCGCGGGTGCCGCGCACGCTGACGTGGCCGCGCAGCACGCCCTGCGGCCGCACCAGGTCCGGCGAAAACAGCTCCAGCCAGAACAGGCGCGACATGTAGGTGTACAGCTCGCCGGTCAGCGGCGCGTGGTCCTCCCAGCCGGTGCGGAAGGTCGCGTCCACGTAGCCGTCGCCCTTGAAGCCGCTGCCCAGCCGGCCCTGGATGACCTGCGGGTCGAATTCCAGGTCGAGGCTGAAGTTGTCGTAGCGGGCGATCTCGCGGCGCGAGCGGTCGCCCAGGCGCAGGCCGCCGTCGGGCGAGGCCAGGTGCACCTCGCCGGCCCAGCGCTGGCCCTGCGGGCGCAGGCTGGCCTGCAGGGTGAGCTCGCCGCGCAGCACCAGCGCGCGGCCCTCGTTGCGCGGCAGCCAGGGGTGGACCAGGCTCAGCGGCAGGCGGTCGCTGTGCAGCTGCAGGCCCTGGCGCGGCCAGTCGGCCTGCGCGCACAGCGCGGCGTCGCCGTCGGTGCCGGTCACCGCCAGGCAGGCCGGTTCCAGCCGCCAGCGGTCGCCCTGCACCGCGAACGCGGCCGGCGCCTGCAGCGCCCACGGCTGGCCCACGGCCGGGGCCACCTGCAGCCGTTCCACCGTGCCCTGCCAGCCGGCGCCGCGCCGGCGCAGCTGCGCGGCCAGCGTCACCGCGGCCGCGTCCGGGCTGTCGATGCCGGCGTCCAGGCGGAGGTCCTCGACCGCGCCGCGCGCATGCACGTCCACCCGCTGCAGCGCGATTCCGGCCTGCAGGCCGCTGCCCTGCAGGCGCAGGTCGCCGTCGCGGCCGCGCCAGGGCAGGCGCCCCTGCAGCTGCACGGCGTCGGCGGCCCAGTCGTTCCAGCGCAGGCCGCGTCCGGCGAGGTCGGCGGAGACGTCCGGCGCGTCGCGCGCGCCGGACAGGTGCAGCGAGCCCTGCAGCTCGCCGGCGGCGTCCGGCAGCAGGTCCTCCAGCCGCAGCGGCTGCAGCTGCGCGCGCACGTCCACGCGCGCGCCGACGCGGCCGGCCGCGCGCACGCGGCTGCCGCCCAGCGCCAGCCCCAGTTCGCCCTCGCCTTCCTCGCCGCGCAGGCGGAAGCGGCCGCTGCCGTCCAGCGCGCGGCCGCGCAGGCGCCCGCCCAGGTCGTGCAGGTCCAGTTCCGCGTCGAAGCCGCCGGCATCGCGCGCGCTGCCGCGGGTGACCAGGCGGCCGTCGACGCTGCCGTCCCAGCCGGGCGCGAAGTAGCCCGGGTCGAAGCCGTCCAGCGCCAGCGCCAGGTCCCAGGCCAGGCGCGGCTCCCAGCCGGCCTGGCCGGTGGCTTCCAGCGTGCCGGTGGGCATGCGGGCGCGCAGGGCGTGGATGCGGGCGCCGGCGCGGTCGCCGCGCACGTCCAGCGCGAGCGCGGCCCGCTCCTGGCCGCGGCTGAGGTCCGCCTCGCCGTACACCGCCCAGCGACGCAGCGAACCGGCCACGCCCAGCGCGGCCTGGTCGAGGCCGACCACGGGCGCGGCCGGGTCGGCGGCGGGGATGCGCAGGCCCTGGGCATGGAGCGCGAAGCGGAAGCGGCCGTCCTCCGGATCGGTGAAGTCGGCGCTGCCGCGCAGCCGCACGCGGCCGCCGTAGAGCTCCAGCGCCAGCGGCGCGACGGTCAGCACCTGCGCGTCCAGGCGCAGCTGCGACGGCGCGATCACGATGTCCTGCCCGGCGTGGCGCGCGCGCCCGGACACCTGCGCCGCGCCACCCACGCCACCGGCCTGCAGTTCGAGGGCCAGCGGTTCGGGGCCGGGCTCGCCGCCGGCCAGCAGCGCCGGGTCCAGCCCGTCGCTGCGCGCCTGCAACCGCCAGCGCGGCGCCTCGGCGTCGCCGCCCAGGGTGAGCGTGGCGCGCAGCGGCCCGGGCGCGCGGCCGCCAATGCCCACCTCCATCCCCGACAGGTCGCCGCGCGCCACCAGGCCCAGGCGTGCCGGCGTGTGCCCGTGCGGGGCCGGCAGCACCGCGGTCAGCAGCAGGTCGCTGCGGTAGTCCTCCGCCGGCACGTAGTCGCCGTGCAGCGAGAACTGGCCCAGGTCGCTGTCCACCTGCAGCCGTTCGGCGTGCAGGCGGCCGCTGGCGATGTCGATGTCGCCGCGCAGCCGGCGGATGTCGATCACCGGCTCGCCGCCGGAGGACACCGCCAGGCCATCGATGACGATGCGGTCGGCCTGGATCGCCAGCGGCATCTCGATCGCCGGCAGCGACTCGGGCCAGCGCGGCAGCTCGAACGGTTCGTCGCTGCGCGCCAGGTTGAGCGTGGCGCCGCTCAGTTCGAAGCGGTCCAGGCGCAGGCGCCGGCCCAGCAGCGGGCGGATGTCCGGGTCCAGGTAGGCGCGCTCGGCGGTGAAGCGGTAGTCCCGCCAGCGGAAGTCCAGCCCGTGCAGCACCAGCGGCCCGGCCAGCGGCCCCTCGGCCTTTTCCCAGGTGAGGCTGGCGTCCACCGGCAGCCGCGAGACGATCTGCGCCAGCAGCACGTCCCGCCCGGCCACGGTCTGCAGCAGCCAGTAGGCCAGCACGGCCAGCCCCACCGCGCCCAGCAGCGCGCCCAGCCCGGACCACGCCCAGAAGCGCCGGCGCCGGTAGAAGCGCGGCCGCGGCGGCGGCACCGGCGCCGGCGCGTTCAAAACTGCGCTCCCAGGCTGAGGTAGACCTGGAACTGCGAGTCCGGGTCGTCCAGGCCGTGGGCAATGTCGATGCGCACCGGCCCCACCGGCGAGCGCCAGCGCGCCCCGATGCCGACGCCGACGTGGACGTCGGGCGAATCGTCGAAGGCGTCGCCGGCGTCGACGAAGGCCGCGCCGCCCCACGGGCCGCCGCCGAAATAGCGCTCGTATTCCACCGAGCCGGTGACCACGTGCCGCGCGCCCATGGCGAAGTCGTCGCCGGTGCGCGGGCCGACCTCGCGCCAGGCGTAGCCGCGGATGCTGCGGTCGCCGCCGGCGAAGAAGCGCAGGCTGGGCGGCATGCCCACCAGCTCGCTGGTGCGGGTGGTGCCGGCCTCGCCGCGCACGATCAGGCGGTCGGCCTCGCCCAGGCCGCGGAACCAGGTGCCGCCCACCCAGAGCTGCACGAAGCCGGTGTCCGAGCCGGCGCCGCCCACGCCGGCGCGCAGGGTGGCGCTGGCGCTGTAGCCGCGGCGCGGGAACAGGCGGTCGTCCACGTCCACGTAGGTGGCCATCAGCTCGGGGTAGAACAGGGTGGAGTAGGCGTACAGGCGCTGCCCGGTGGCCACGTCCATGTCGTAGCTCCAGCGCTCGCGCAGCGCGTTGGCCGAGGCGATCAGGGTCCAGCGCTCGTCGATCTCGCCGCTGCGGCTGGCGGTGAGCTTGGCGTTGCGCAGGTCGATGTAGTCGGTCTGCTCGTCGTAGGCGCTTGCCGACACGCCGTACCAGCCGTCCAGCCACGCGAAGGCGGGGATGCGGTATTGCACCAGCGCGCTCTTGCGCTTCTGCGCCCAGTCCATGTCGTAGTTGAGCTTGTGCCCGCGGTCGTTGACGTAGCGCCGTTCCAGCCCCAGGCGCACGCCGGCGCCGCTCTCGGTGCCGTAGCTCAGGCCGGCGGTGTAGATGTCGCGCCGCGCCAGGCTGAGGTTGACGTCGACCGGCACGCGGTAGTCGTCGGTGGCGTCGTCCGGCCGCGGCTGGATGTCGATCACGCTGAAGTAGTCCAGCTTCACCAGCGACTCGCGCAGCCGGTCCAGCTTGCCCTGGTGGAAGTAGCTGCCCTCCTCCCAGCTGACCAGCTTCTCCAGCAGGCCCGGGCGGAAGTAGTCCTGGTGGAACACCGTCGGGCCCATGTCGTAGCGCGCGCCGCTGTCCCACACCAGGGCGATGTCGGCGGCGCGGTCGGCGCGGGTCACGCGCACCTCGCGCTCCATGAAGTCGGCGTCGAAGTAGCCGCGCTCGGCCAGGCGGTGGGTGATGCCGTCCTTGTTGGCCTCGTAGGTGCCGTGGTCGAACACCTCGCCCTGGCGCGGACGGAACGCCTCCAGATCGCGCTGCAGGTACTGGTCCTCGCCGCCGGGGCCGACGATCTCCACGTGGTGTCCACGCACGCGCACCGGCTCGCCCTTGTCGATGGTCAGGGTGACCACGATGCGGTCCTGCGCGTCGCGCGGCGCGTCCACGGCGATGGCGGGCGAGTAGTAGCCGAACGGCTCCAGCGCCTCGCGCGCCTCCTTCTCGGCGCGCAGCAGCAGGTACTCCAGCCGCGATTCGCCCTGCACCTGGCCCAGCGCCTGGTTCAGGCTCAGCGCCTGGCGCACGTTCTGCTCCAGCGCCTCGTCGGCCTCGGCCTCCAGCCCGCGGATCTCCACGCGCTCGATGGTGCCGCGGGCCAGCGCGGGCCACGCGGGCAGCAACAGGACCAGGGCCGCCGCGCAGGCGCTGAGGAACGTGTGGGGCCGCATCGCCGCAGGATACCGGGAACGGGTTGCGGCCGGCTGAAGGCCGGCG
The DNA here is from genome assembly GCA_035687185.1 of Pseudoxanthomonas sp. GTDB lineage: Bacteria > Pseudomonadota > Gammaproteobacteria > Xanthomonadales > Xanthomonadaceae > Pseudoxanthomonas. Next base: position 9,191 of record DASRYN010000377.1, read on the forward strand.
CGGGGTGCGTGGTAGCATCCCGGCATGGGCCGGCGTCGTGCCGGCATGCGAGAGGTGCGGGTGGACGGGGAGCCACGGGCCGCCGCGGCGCACGGTCCGCAATCGCTGGCCGGGCTCCGCGTGGCGGTCGTCGAGGACGATGCGGAACTGCGGGCGCTGCTGGTGGGCGAGCTGGCCGACCAGGGCGTGGCGGCCACCGCGCTGGACAGCGCCGAGGCGCTCTACCGGCACCTGGCCGGCCAGCCCTGCGACGTGGTGCTGCTCGACGTGATGCTTCCCGGCGAGGACGGCTACTCGGTGGCCGCGCACCTGCGCCGCTCCTCGAACGTGGGCATCGTCATGCTCACCGGCCGCGGCGCCCCGCGCGACATGGCCCAGGGCCTGGGCCAGGGCGCGGACCTGTACCTGGTCAAGCCGGTGGACCCGGACGTGCTGGTGGCCGCGCTGGCGAGCCTGCGCCGGCGGCTGGACGCGGCCGGCGACGCACCCGCCGCGGCGCCCGCGGCCTGGTCGCTGCGCTCCGGCGGCTGGCGCCTGTGCGCACCCGACGGCAGCGGCCTGGACCTCACCGGCGCCGAGCGCGCGCTGCTGCAGCCGCTGTTCGCGCACGCCGGGCAGCCGGTGGACCGCGAGACCCTGATCGCGGCGCAGACCGATGCCCCCTGGGACTTCGATCCGCACCGGCTGGAGGTGCTCGTGCACCGGCTGCGCGCGCGCGTGCGCGCAGCCACCGGCCACGCCCTTCCGCTGCGCGCGGTGCGCGGCGCCGGCTACCTGGTCGTGCCGGAGTGATGCGCCCGCCGGGGCGACGCCGGCGTGAGCGAGCGTGAGCATCGGCGATCCGCGGTTACTGATTCGCCGCCCCCGCTTCTGAAGAATCCCCCGCCTTGACGGGGCCTTCACGGCCTCCGGTCGCGGCGGCGCCTTCGCCTGCCGCCCGTCCAGGCCCAGCGATGGCCGTCCCGATCCGGGCCGGCGAAGGGGAAAACCAGCGTGAACAAGCAGGACAGGGCGTCCGCCAGGGCGGACGCCGCAAACGCGGCCGCGCGCCGCGCCGGGCCGAAGGGCATCTTCCGCATCCTCGCCGCGCTCGCGGGCGTGCTGCCGGCCACGGCGCTGGCGGGCATCGTGCCCAATTCGGTCACCCTGCCGCCGG
>DASRYN010000378.1:0-3907 GCA_035687185.1 Pseudoxanthomonas sp.
GCTGTCGGCCAGCGCCAGGCGCACGGCGGCGTGGGCGTCGCGACCGGCCTCCAGCGCGCCGGCCACGTCCGACCAGGCGGCTCCGCGGCTGCGCGTGCGGGTGCGCACCACGTCGCGGCAGCTGGTCTGCACCGCACGCGCGAGGAAGCAGGCGTACCAGGCATCGCCCGCGCGCCAGCCCGGCTGGGCCAGCAGCCCTTCCACGTAGCCGCGGGAAATGCCGGCATAGCGCTCCACCTCGGCGAGGAAGGCATCGGGATAGCGCGCGGCGTAGCGGTCGATGTCGGCCAGCCGCTCGTCCAGCCATGCGTCGCCGGTGGCGTAGGCCGGCGCCTGCACGACGGCCGGCGCAGCCGGCGCGGCGGACGCCAGCACGGGCGCCGCCATCAGGGTTGCGCCCAGGAGCAGCAGGCGCGGCTGCAGGGATGTCCGGAACGGCATGCGCCGATTCTGCCGCAGCGGCCGCGGGCTGTCAGGCGCGCATGCGACGCGGCCGCCGCGGTTGCCCGCGACGGCCGCATGGGTCCGTGCCGGTGCCCGGGTGGGCAGGCGGCTGTCAGTCCCGCCAGCCGCGGCCGTGGCCATGGCCGCGGCCGTGCTTGCCGCGCCCGCCGCGGTCCCAGTCGCGGCGGTCCCAGCCACGACGGTCCCAGTCGCGATCGCGGTCGCGGTCGCGCCAGCCGGCGCGGTAGTGCGGCGGCGCGTGGTGGTGCACCACCACCGGCCGCGGCTTGTACACCACCACCGGCGGGCGGGGCGCGTAGCGGTAGTAGACCGGGCGGCGCCACGGGTCGTACTCGACCACCACCGGGTGGTAGTGGCCGCGCTCGTAGTAGTACGGGCGGCCGCTGCGGAAGATCAGGTCGGCCACGTCCACCAGCACGCGCACCTGCACGTCGGCGGCCTGCGCCCTGGCCGGCAGCAGCGCGGCGCCCGCGCCCAGGGCGGTGGCCAGCAGCGCGGCGGGAATCCAGCGGTTGAGGGAAGTGTTGGCGATCATGGCGGCGGGCGCTCCACAGATGGGTGTTCCGGTGGAGTGAAGTTGCGGCCGCCGCGGTGAACGGCGATTTAATCGAACCGATGTAAACGTTTGCCCGCCCTGAACCGGTCAACTGCGCGTCAGGACGCGGCGATGCGCTCCAGCGCCGCCGGCAGTTCCGCAGCCGCCGCCACCGCCAGCACGCGCGGGTGCGCCTCGGCCAGGCCGTGCTCGGCCTCGTGCGCCCAGGTCAGCGCATAGGGCACGTGCACGCCCCAGCCGCCCAGGCGCACCACCGGCTCGATGTCCGAGCGCAGCGAGTTGCCCACCATCACGAACTGCGCCGGCGGGATGCCGAACTCCGCCAGCACCCGCGCGTAGGTGGGCGGGTCCTTCTCCGACACGATCTCGATGCGCGGGAACAGGTCGGCAAGCCCGGAGGCGGCGATCTTGGCCTCCTGGTGGAACAGGTCGCCCTTGGTGATCAGGACCACCGGCCAGCGCGCGGCGATGGCCTCCACCGCCCCGCGGATGCCGTCGATCAGCTCCACCGGATGCCGCAGGGTCTGGCGGCCGATCTCCACCACCTGCTGCAGGTCGTGCGCGGTGATGCGGCCTCCGGTCAGCTCGATGGCCGCCTCGATCATCGACAGCGTCATGCCCTTGACGCCGTAGCCGAAGATCTCGAGGTTGCGGCGCTCGACCTCGAGCAGGTGGCGCAGCGTGCCGGCGTCGTGCAGGTCGATGTAGCGGCCGACGATCTCCTCGTAGCGCTTCTCGGCGGCGCGGTAGTAGTCCTCGCTGCGCCAGAGGGTGTCGTCGCCGTCGAAGCCGACCAGGCGGATGTCCTGCATGCGGGTACCGTGGGGAAGCGCCGGGGCCGCGCAGGATAGCAGCGCCGGCCCGGCCGGTGCCGGGCCGGGGGGCGCGCGAAGGCGGCCGCGCGGGCCGCCCTGCGCGCGGCGTCATTCCTGCTCGGCGTCGCCCTGCTGCTTCTGGACGTAGCCGCGGTATTCCTCGGCGGTCAGCTGGCCGTTGCCGTCGGCGTCGGCCTGGTCGAACACGGCGGCCAGGCCGGCATGCCGCTGCGACTCCTGCTTGCTGATGTTGCCGTCGCTGTCGGCATCCAGCGCGGCCCAGCTGGTGCCCTGGCCCTGCGACGCGCCGGCGGGCGCCGGCTGGCCCGCGTCGCCGGCCCGGGTGCCCTGCTCGCCGGTGGTCGTGGTCGGGTTGTTGGTGGTGTCGGTCTGCGGGTCCTGGGCGTCGGTCTGCTGGGCGAAGGCCAGCGGCGTGGCCAGGCCCAGGGCAAGGAACGCGGCGGCGAGGCGGGAAGTGGCGTTCATCGGGTACTCCGTTGTTCTGGTGCGGAAGGTTCGCGGCGCGGGGGCAGCCGCAGCCCGACCATGCAACGCCATGGATGAATCGCCCTTGCGCCGCGAAAGCGGCCTGCACGCGCGGTTAACCACCGCCGCCGCGCACGCGGCTAGGCGATTGTTGGCGGCGGGTGAGCCGCCGGTTAGGGCGCGGTCAAGCGGCGCCGCGCGGCCGCCCGGAGCGGGTCACTCGGCGCGGTTGCCGGCCAGGCGGCCGCTGAACCGCCACCAGCCGAAGACCACGCCGGCCAGCGCGCCGACCATCTCCAGCAGCACGCGCACGCCCAGCGAATCGGCGTCGTGGATGCCGGCCAGCGCGAGGCGCGCGTACAGCGGCGACTCCAGGCGGGAGATGCCCAGGTAGAACAGGTTCCAGGCGTCGATGCCGGCGCCGAGGGCCACGGCGATGGCCGCGGCCCAGCCGATGGCCTGGCCCACGCGCAGCCCGGCGCGCCGGCACACCCAGGCCCAGCCGGCATACACCAGCACCCCGACCAGGAAGGCGATCAGGCCGGCTTCGAGGGCGCCGAGGAGTCCGGTGTGCAGCGGCAGGTTCATGCGGGGGGCTCGGGTCGGGGGGCTACAGTCTAGACGCCCGCGCTCAGGCCTCGTCCTCGCGCCGCGCGCTCAGCCGGACCGTCCCGTCCTCCACGCGCACTTCCACCATGATCGGGCGGCAGCAGACCTGGCAGTCCTCCACGCAGGCGTGGTCGCCGGCGCTGGCGTCCACCGCCAGGCCGATGCGCTCGCCGCAGTAGGGGCAGTCCAGGTCGATCCAGTCGCGCATCAACGCACCGGGAAGTCGTAGGCGGTGGCCGGGTCCGGCTCCGGATGCAGGGTGTAGTGCCACCACTCCATCGGGTAGTTGCGCAGGCCCTGCGCGGCCATGGCCGCGCGCAGCCGGTCGCGGTTGGCGCGCTGGGCCGGCGTGGCCCGCGGGTCGTCGGTGTGGGCGCGGGTGTCGAAGAAGTCGAACGGCGTGCCCATGTCCAGCGGCGCGCAGCGGCCCGGCGCGACGCAGCGCGCCAGGGTGAGGTCGACCGTGGCGCCGCGGCTGTGGCCGGAAGTCTCGGCGATGTAGCCGTCCAGCAGCGCGGGCTTGTCGATGCCCGGGTACCAGCGTGCCTTCTGCGCAGGATCGTCCGGCCCGCGCGCCCAGGCCACGAAGTGCCGGACCGCGTGCGCGGGGCGGTAGCAGTCGTACACCACCAGCCCCAGTCCCTCCGTGCGCAGCGCGGCCTGTACCCGCGCCAGCGCCTCGGCGGCCGGGCGCAGCAGGTAGCAGCGGTTGGCCTCGTAGCCGGGCACGGGCGCGCCGGTGAAGTTGTCCGCGCCGGCGTAGCGCATCTCCACCACCAGGTCCGGCGCCAGCTCGCGCACCTCCACCATGCCGGCGGCGGAGGCATCGGCCGCGGCCGACAGCCGCGGCTGCGCGGCCGCGGGCCACGCGCCGGACGCGCAGGCCAGCAGCAGCGCCAGCGCGGCCGCGCGGCGGCGCTCAGGGGCAGGCGCGCTGGCGGGTGAAGGCCAGGTCGGCGTAGTCATAGCTGAAGTC
>DASRYN010000379.1:0-4853 GCA_035687185.1 Pseudoxanthomonas sp.
AGCGCACCCCGCCGTTGTCCACCGGCTCGAAGCCCTGCGTGGGCGCCGGCCCCGCCGGCGGCGGCGCGGCCGGCTGCGCGGGCTGCACCGGCTGGGTCTGCGCGGCTGGCACGGCCGGCGCGGCCACCGGCGCCGGAACGGCCGCCTGGCCGCCGTTGCGCGCCACACGCGCGGCGTGGGTGGCTTCCTCCAGCTGGTCGCGGAAGGCGACCACCGCGTTGGGCGGCGCCGCCTGCGCACGGTTCTCGAACACCATGCGCGGCGTGGTGCTGCTGCCGTAGACCGCCGCCTGGGCGTCGCGGTCGATCTGCAGTGCCGCCCCGTCCAGGGCGACGCCGGCGAACAGGCCGCGCGAGCGCGACCACGACCAGATCTCGGCCTTGAGCTGGCCGTCGGTGGCCGCCGCGGCGTTGCGGCCCACGGGGCCGGCGGCCACGCTGGCGTCCGCGCCCAGGGTGAACTTGCCGTTGACGATGTCGTCCAGGCTGCGGTCGTTGCGGAACACCAGCACGATGTCCGAGGACTGCACCCCCACCTGGAAGCCGATGCTGCCGCCGGTCAGGGTCACGAACACCGGGTTGGACCAGGTGCCCTCGGCCGTCTTGACCGACATCAGCCCGTGGCCGCGGCGGCCGCCCACCACCAGGCCGGCCTTGATCGTGTCCGGGATCACCACGATGCCGCGGGCCTCGTCCAGCAGCTTGTCCGGGATGGCCTGCTCGGGGATCTGCTGGATCTCGGTCAGCACGCGCAGCGCGTTGCGCGCGCGGTCCTCCTCCTCCGGGCCGGCGACGGCATGGCCGGCGGCGGTCAGCAGGGCCAGCGACAGCAGGATTCTCGGCAGACGCGACATGCTTGGGCTCCCAGTGAGGACGGCGGCGAAGGCCGCATGCAGGCGAACTTAGTGACGGCGCAATGAATCGGGCCTGAGGCCCGCCCGCCTTGCGGCCGCGCCCGGTCTGTCAGAATGGTGCCATGCACGATGCCGCCGAAACCGCCCTGGTCACGGTCAATCTGGGCACGCCCGAGGCCCCCACCGCCGCGGCCGTGCGGCGTTACCTGGCCGAGTTCCTCGGCGACCCGCGGGTGGTGTCGATCCCGCCGCTGCTGTGGAAGCCGCTGCTGCACGGCCTGATCCTGCCCCTGCGCGGCCCGCGCTCGGCGGCCAACTACGCCAAGATCTGGATGGACGAGGGCTCGCCGCTGCTGGTCCACACCCGGCGGCTGGCCGCCGCGCTGCAGCAGCGCCTGCCCGACTGGCGCGTGCTGCCGGCCATGCGCTACGGCGCGCCGGCGCTGCGTGCGCTGTTGCGCGAGCTGCGCGCTTCCGGCGTGCGCCGCCTGGTGGTGCTGCCGCTGTATCCGCAGTACTCCACCACCACCACCGCCTCGGTCGCCGACGTGGTGGCCGAGGAAACCCAGGGCATGGACGTGACCCTGATCGAGGACTACTCCAGCGACGCCGGCTGGGTCGAGGCGGTGGCCGGTTCGGTCCGCAGCCACCGCGCGCGGCACGGCGCCGGCCGTCACCTGCTGTTCTCCTTCCACGGCCTGCCGCAGCGCGTGGCCGACGCCGGCGACCCCTACCCGCAGCGCTGCCTGGACTCGGCCACCGCGGTGGCCGCGGCCCTGGGCCTGGAGCCGGGGCAGTGGTCGCTGGCCTACCAGTCGCGCTTCGGCCGCGAGCGCTGGCTCGAGCCGGCCACCGTGGACGCGCTCGACCGCCTGGCCGCGGCCGGCGTGCGCGACGTGGACGTGGTCTGCCCGGGCTTCGCCGTGGACTGCATCGAGACGCTGGAGGAAGTGGCCATGGGCCTGGCCGAGCATTTCGCCGGCCGCGGCGGGCAGCTGCGCTACATCCCCTGCCTGAACGATGCGCCCGCGCACGCCGAGGCCCTGGCGCGGCTGGCGCGCCGCGCCGCCGGCGCATGAGCCCGCGCGAGGTCGCCTTTTCCGTTCCCCGGGGGGCGCTGGCGGGGCTGCGGCACGAGCGCCCGGGCCGGCCGCGGGTGATCGCCCTGCATGGCTGGCTGGACAATGCGGCCAGCTTCCTGCCGCTGCTGCCGCACCTGGACGGACTGGACCTGCTGCTGCTCGACCTGCCGGGCCACGGCCGCAGCGCGCACCTGCCGCCCGGCGCCGACTACCGCCTGGACACGCACCTGCACGCCACGCTCGATGCGGCCGACGCGCTGGGCTGGGACCGCTTCGCCCTGCTCGGCCATTCCATGGGCGCGGCGGTCGCGGCGTTGGTCGCCGCGGCCGTTCCGGCGCGAGTGGAGCGGCTGGCGCTGATCGAGACGCTCGGCCCGCTGTCCGAGTCGCCGCCGGGCACGGTCGCGCGGCTGCGCGAAGGCGTGGCCGGTGCACGCGCGCTGGCGGGCAAGTCGCTGCGCGTGTTCCCGGACCTGGCGGTGGCGGTGCGTGCGCGCATGCAGGCCAGCCAGCTGGACGAGGCCAACGCCCGGCTGCTGGTCGAACGCGGTACCCGTGCCGTGCCCGGCGGCCACGTCTGGAGCAGCGATCCCCGCCTGACGGTGCCGGCGCCGCTGCGCCTGGCCGAGGAGCAGGTCCTGGCGCTGCTGGCCGCGATCGCCTGCCCGGTCCACGTCCTCTACGCCGATCCGGCCCAGCCCTATTTCCCGGAAGACCGCCGCCGCGCGCGCCTTGCCGCGCTGCCCGGCGCCAGGCTGACGGTCCTGCCCGGCGGCCATCACCTGCACATGGACCAGCCCGCCGCGGTGGCCGCCGCGCTCGGCGGTTTCCTCGCCGGCGCCTAGACGCGGCATCGACAATCGCCCGCGCAGCGGACAGGATGCCGGTGGCACACCACGGGGCAGACACATGGGGCTCTATCCGCTGTTCGCCGACCTCCGCGGCCGCGACGTGCTCGTGGTCGGGGGCGGTGAAGTCGCCGCGCGCAAGATCGCGGCGCTGCTGAAGGCTGGCGCCGGCGTGCGCGTGAATGCGCAGGAAATCCTGCATCCGGACATCGCTGCGGCCGTCGCCGACGGCCGCGTCTGGCGCCTGGCCGGCGACTTCGACCCGGCCTGGCTGGACACCGTGTGGCTGGTGGTGGCCGCCACCGACGACCCCGCCTTCAACGCCGGCCTGGCGGCCGAGGCCGGCCGCAGGCGGCGCCTGATCAACGTGGTCGACGACGCGGCCCTGTCCACCTTCCATGTGCCGGCCGTGGTCGACCGCAGCCCGCTGGTGGTGGCCGTTTCCTCCGCAGGCGCCGCGCCCATGCTCGCCCGCCGGGTGCGCGAACGGCTGGAGACGCTGCTCGATCCGTCGCTCGGCGCCCTGGCCGCGCTGTTCGGCAGCCACCGCGAGCGCATCCGCGACGTGTTTCCCGATCCGTCGCCGCGGCGCCGCTGGTTCGAGCAGATGCTGGACGGGCGCATGGACGGCATCGCGCAGGAGGACCCGGCCCGCCTGGAGCCCGCCTTCCTCGCGGAACTGGACCGGGCCGCCGCCGGCGTCCAGCCAGGCGGATCGGTGGCCGTGGTGCAGGCCGCCGCCCCCGACCTGTACACCCTGCGCGCGCTGCGCGCCCTGAACGAGGCCGACGTGCTGGTCGTCGGCGAGGACGTGGACGAGGGCCTGCTCGAGCCCGCGCGACGCGACGCGCGCAGGTTGCGCGTGCCTGCCGACGAGGCCGCTGCGCGCGTCGTGGCGCTGGCGCGGGACGGCCAGCGCGTCGTCCACCTGCATTCTGCGCAGGCCGCGGCTACGCGCGTGGCCGTGGCACAGGCCTGCGCCACGGCCGGCCTCGCGTGCCGCCTGGTGCCCGCCGCCGATTGACGCGGAAGGCTTCCCAGCGGCCGCGGTTGCGTGCACAATGCGCGCCCCTTCGACGGGCGGCCTCCTCGGAAACGAGTGGCGACGGCGAAGGGAAGGAAAACGGACGCCGCGAAAGGTGTTGCAGTTCTCCGAAAGCCCCCTATAATGGGCGGCTCCCTCGGACGGAACGGATCGACGATCCGCTACGGCGAGGGGCGGAAACGGAAGGCCCTGGCGGGTGTTGACGGATCCGAAACGAGTCGCCACAATGTGCGGCTCACTTCGACGGAAGCGGTTCGCCGCTGAAGCCGAGGGGAAGATGAAGATGCCGCGACGCGGTGTTGACACTTCCGAAACGAGTCGCCACAATGTGCGGCTCACCTCGACGGAAGCGGTTCGCCGCTGAAGCCGAGGGGAAGATGAAGATGCCGCGACGCGGTGTTGACACTTCCAAAACGAGCTGCCAGAATGTGCGGCTCACCTCGGCGGAAACGCCGGGACACGGAAGAAGGCGCTGAGGCCGATTCCGAGGTTCTTTGAAAGTGTGCGCAGGTAACTTGTGCGGACGCCTGCAGGAAGGATGACTGTCCATCTTGCAGACGTTTGAAACAGCAACAAGTCAATTGCTTTAAGCAAGCGATTCGTAGCTGGGCTCAACGCTCTGCATCGCAAAAACTTTTGCCGCAAGGCATGCAGTTTTAAGTGAAGAGTTTGATCCTGGCTCAGAGTGAACGCTGGCGGTAGGCCTAACACATGCAAGTCGAACGGCAGCACAGGGGAGCTTGCTCCCTGGGTGGCGAGTGGCGGACGGGTGAGGAATACATCGGAATCTACTCTGTCGTGGGGGATAACGTAGGGAAACTTACGCTAATACCGCATACGACCTACGGGTGAAAGTGGGGGACCGCAAGGCCTCACGCGATTGAATGAGCCGATGTCGGATTAGCTAGTTGGCGGGGTAAAGGCCCACCAAGGCGACGATCCGTAGCTGGTCTGAGAGGATGATCAGCCACACTGGAACTGAGACACGGTCCAGACTCCTACGGGAGGCAGCAGTGGGGAATATT
>DASRYN010000380.1:0-6689 GCA_035687185.1 Pseudoxanthomonas sp.
AGTCCAGCGCCCGCAGGTTGTGCGAGAAGCTGCCCGAGCCGATCACCAGCACGCCCTCGCTGCGCAGCGGCGCCAGCGCCTGGCCGAGTCGGAAATGCCAGGCCGCGTCGCGCGCCGGGGCGACCGAAAGCGCCAGCACCGGCACATCGGCGTCCGGATACATCCGCCGCAGCGGCACCCAGACGCCGTGGTCCAGCCCGGCTGCGGGGTCGGAGCGAGCCTCGAACCCGGCCGCGCGCAGGCGCCCGACGAGGGCCGCGGCCAGCGCCGGGTCGCCCGGCGCCGGATACCGCAGCGCATGGAGCGCGGGCGGGAACCCGCCGAAATCGTGCACCGTGGCCGGCGCGGCCGACGCGGTGACGGTCGGGTCCGGCGCGGCGAAGTGCGCGGAGGCCACCAGCACCGCGCGCGGCCGCGGCAGCCGTGCGCCCAGGCCGTCGAGGAACCGGCCGGTGAGCGAGTCGTCCAGCGCGAGCATCGGCGAGCCGTGGGAAAGGAACAGGGCGGGCATGGCGTTCATGCCGGCAGCATCGGGGCGCGCGGATGCCGGCAACAGAGCGGGCGGCGCGACGCTCCGTTGCGGTCCGCGCCGCCCCGGCGTGCCTCGCCCTGCATGAACGGCCCTTGACGCGGCGAACCGTGACAGGCCATTGATTTTCACATGTTATGTTACTGTTAACGCCGTCTTCACTTCGTCGCACCTACCCTTCGGCGCGACGACGTGCAGAACGGCCGTCAGGGATGTCCGCCGCTTTGGGACATCTGGTGTATCGGAAAACCTGAGGCAGTCGGTTTCTTCACCCCCGAATCATCAAGGAGCTAGAGATGAACAAGAAACTTCTGACCGCTGCGCTGCTTGGCGGCCTCGCCGTGGCGCAGGTCGCTTCCGCGCAGGAGTTCGACGACCGCTGGTACCTGACCGGTTCGGCGGGTTTCAACTTCCAGGACAGCGACCGCGGCACCGAGGACGCGCCCTTCGCGAGCCTCGGCATCGGCCGCTTCGTCAGCCCCACCTGGTCGGTCGACGGCGAGCTGAACTACCAGAACCCGAACCTGGACGGCAACAACGACCTGAACTGGAGCCAGTACGGCGTGTCGCTCGACTTCCGCCGCCACCTGATCCAGGAAGGCCGCGGCTGGAACCCGTACTTCCTGTTCGGCGTCGGCTACCAGCGCGCCGAAGAAGAGTTCGACGCCTTCCCGGACCCGGATTCCCCGGGCCAGCGTGAGGACGGCAACCTGGCCGCCAAGCTGGGCGTCGGCCTGCAGACCACCTTCGACAGCCGCGTCGCCGTGCGCGCCGAGGTCGCCTATCGCGCCGACTTCGACGACCAGAGCGTCAACGCCCCGAGCGAGGACTGGTTCGGCGACATCCTGGCCTCCGTCGGCGTGGTGATCCCGCTGGGTCCGCCGCCGGCTGCCCCGGTCGCCCCGGCCCCGGCCGCCCCGAGCTGCGCCGACCTGGACGACGACGGCGACGGCGTCAACAACTGCGACGACCGCTGCCCGGGTTCGCAGGCCGGCCAGGCCATCGGTCCGGACGGCTGCCCGGTGCCGGTGTCGATCGACCTGAAGGGCGTGAACTTCGACTTCGACAAGTCGAACCTGCGTCCGGACGCGGTCGCCATCCTGTCGGAGGCCGTCGAGATCCTGAAGCGTTACCCCGACCTGCGCGTCGAGGTGGCCGGCCACACCGACGCCAAGGGCACCGATGCCTACAACCAGGCCCTGTCCGAGCGCCGCGCCCGCGCGGTGTACGACTACCTGACCAGCAACGGCATCGACGCTTCGCGCCTGGTGGGCCCGAACGGCTACGGCGAGAGCCGTCCGATCGCGCCGAACACCAACCCGGATGGTTCGGACAATCCGGAAGGCCGCGCGAAGAACCGCCGCACCGAGCTGAACGTCCAGAACTGACGGACGTCCGCTCGCGGTCGAACACGGGGCCCGGCGCAAGCCGGGCCCCGTTTCTTTTGCGCCGCCCGCGCGCCTCCACGCACCGCGCGCGCATCTGCGCAATGCGTCCTTGAATCGCCCGGGTGCGCTGCCTACACTCCGGCGCATCGTTCCGGAGATTTCCGCCATGCGCGCCATCGTCGCCGCCGGCCTGCTCGGCCTCGCTTCCGTTCCCGCCGCCGCCGCCGCCGCGACCAACTGCACCGGGCCGCTGGTGCCGCAGCCGTTGCCGCTGCCGGCCACCGCGGTGGCGCCGGTGGCTTCCGAGCTGGGCTCGCGGCCTTCGACGCTGGGCATGCCCGCCGGCGTGCTGGCGCCGGCCTACGACGCGGCGCAGTCGCTGGACCGCGTGCTGCTGCGCCTGCGCATCGAGGGGTGCCGCAACGTCGCCCGGGCGCTGCCGGCGGCGCCCGCCGCCGCCAACCCGAACGACCCGGCCGCGTACAAACCGCAGACCGCCTACGACAACACGCCCTGGCGCTTCGACATGAGCCAGGGCGGCAAGCGCATGACCGCCGACGAGTTCGACGCCTGGATGAAGGCGCGCGGCGTGCGCGTGGCCAAGGGCGCGCCCGCCGCGGCGCCCGCGCCCGCACCGGCCGCGCAGCCGGCCCCGGCGGAGAAGGACTGAGGGGACGCCGCGCCGGATGGGCGCGACGCCGCCGCGTCCGCCTCGCCGGCCGGCCCATCCTGCCGGCGCGGGTGCCGCCGGCGCGGGGCCGCGCCACGGGCTGGCGCGCGTGCTGTCCAAGGCCGGGCTGTGTTCCCGCACCGGGGCGGCGCAGTGGATCCGCGCCGGCCGCGTCCGCGTCGACGGTCGCATCGTCCGCGACCCCGAACATCCGCTGCGCGACGGCATGCGCGGCGTGCAGGTCGAAGGCCTGGAGCAGGCGCCACCGCCCCGCCGCTACGTGATGCTCAACAAGCCGCGCGGGCTGGTGACCACCGCGCGCGACGAACAGGGGCGCGACACCGTGTACCGCTGCTTCGACGGCGCCGGCCTGCCCTGGCTGGCGCCGGTGGGGCGCCTGGACAAGGCCAGCGAAGGGTTGCTGCTCTTCAGCAACGACCCGGGCTGGGCCGCGCGCGTGCTGGACCCGGGCAGCGGGCCGGGGAAGACGTACCACGTGCAGGTCGACCGCGTGCCCGACGCCGCGCTGCTGGCCGCGCTGGCGGCCGGCGCGGTGGTGGACGGCGAGCGGCTGGGCGCGCGCTCGGTGGCGCTGCTGCGCGCCGGCGGCCGCAACGCCTGGCTGGAGATCGTGCTCGACGAAGGCCGCAACCGCCAGATCCGGCGCCTGCTGGCGGCCTTCGACCTCGGCGTGCTGCGCCTGGTGCGCGTGGCCATCGGTCCGCTGCGGCTGGGCGCGCTGGGCAAGGGCCAATGGCGCGAGCTAGACCCGGCCGAACGCGACGCGCTGGCGCTGGCCTCCGGGTAACGCCGATACGCGACGGCGGTTGCGGATTTGCGCCGGCCGGCGCGCCTACACTGCGCCCACGCCGCCCGACAGGAAGCCGCATGCGCCCGAGCCGCCCGCCCTACCGCATCGTTCCCCTGGCCCTGGTGGCGGCCCTGTCCGCCTGCACCACCGCGCCGCAGGAACGCGTCACGGCCCGGGCCGCGGCGGAGGAAAGCGCCATCATCGTGCGCAGCGACGACCCGCTGGCCTACCGCTTCGACATGCAGCAGGGCGGGCGCAGCATGAGTGCCGACGAGTTCGACGCGTGGATGAAGGCGCGCGGCATCCGCATCGCCAAGGGCAAGCCGGCCGCCGCGCCCGGCAAGCGCGGGGCACGGCGCGACTGACCGGCGCGCGGCCGCCGGTCAGCCGCCGATCACGCCCAGCTCGCGGCCGATGCGCACGAACGCGTCGATCGCCCGGTCCAGCTGCTCGCGCGTGTGCGCCGCGCTCATCTGCGTGCGGATGCGCGCCTGGCCCTGCGGCACCACCGGGTAGAAGAAGCCGATGGCGTAGATGCCTTCCTCGAGCAGGCGCTCGGCGAAGCGCTGCGCCAGCGGCGCGTCGTACAGCATCACCGGGCAGATCGGGTGCACGCCGGGCTTCAGGTCGAAGCCGGCGGCGGTCATGCGTTCCCGGAAGTAGCGGGTGTTCTCCATCAGCCGCTCGCGCAGTTCGCCGGCGGCGCCGAGCATCTCGAAGGCCCTGATGCCGGCGGCGACCACGTGCGGCGGCAGCGAGTTGGAGAACAGGTACGGCCGCGAACGCTGGCGCAGCAGTTCGACGATCTCCGCGCGCGCCGTGGTGAAGCCGCCCACGGCGCCGCCCATGGCCTTGCCCAGCGTGCCGGTGAAGATGTCGATCCTGTCCATCACGCCCTTGACCTCGGCCGAGCCGCGGCCGGTGGCGCCGAGGAAGCCGGTGGCGTGGCACTCGTCGATGTGCACCAGGGCGTCGTACTTGCGCGCCAGGGCGGTGATCTCGTCCAGCGGCGCGATGAAGCCGTCCATCGAGAACACGCCGTCGGTGGTGACCAGGATGGTGCGGGCGCCGTCGGCGCGCGCCTGCTGCAGCTGCTTCTCCAGGTCGGCCATGTCGCAGTTGGCGTAGCGGTAGCGCCTGGCCTTGCACAGGCGCACGCCGTCGATGATCGAGTCGTGGTTGAGCGCGTCGCTGACGATGGCGTCGTGCTCGTCCAGCAGCGGCTCGAACAGGCCGCCGTTGGCGTCGAAGCAGGCGGCGTAGAGGATGGTGTCCTGGGTGCCGAAGAAGTCGGCGATGGTCCTCTCCAGCCGCTTGTGCAGGTCCTGGGTGCCGCAGATGAAGCGCACGCTGGCCATGCCGAAGCCATGCGAGTCCAGCGCCTGCCGCGCGGCGGCGACGATCTCGGGATGGTCGGCCAGGCCCAGGTAATTGTTGGCGCAGAAGTTGAGCACGCGGCGCCCGTCGGCCAGTTCGATCTGCGCCGACTGCGGGCTGGTGATGATGCGTTCGGACTTGAACAGGCCCTGCTGGCGCAGGTCCTGGAGCTGGCCGGCGTAGCGGGCGAGGGCGGCTTGGGACATGGGAGCGGTTCGGAAAGCGTGAAGCGCGCATTCTACCCGCGCGATCCGGCGCCCCTTGCCTCATGCGCGAACGCTATATGCAACGGCCGGCTCGTCATTTGCCGCGGCGAACCTGAATAGGGAGTATTCCCGCATCGGCCGCAGGCCATGACCACGGGAAACGCCCATGCATCGGAGGATCGAACGACGGGGAGCCGGCGCCTGGCCGGTGGCCATTCTCACCGCGGCGTCGGCCTGCGCCCTGGCGGTACCGGCAGCGGCGGCCACGCCGACGGTGGAGGAACTGGCGCGGCGTCTTGCCGCGCTGGAGCAGCGCTACGGCGGCGAGGCCGCCGGCGAGCAACCGGCGGCGGACCTGGCCGCTCTGGACCAGCGCCTGCGCGTGCTGGAGCGCAACCTGGAGCTGCAGGAAGAGGCGCGCCAGGCCAGGGAAAAGGCCGCCGCCACCGTGAGCGTCAACGACAGGGGCGCGACCTTCCGCTCCGGCGACGGCGCCTACGAGCTGCGCCTGCGTGGCCTGCTGCAGGGCGATGGCCGCTTCTATGGCAGCGGCGAGCCGGCCGGCACCTACGACACCTTCCTGCTGCGCACCGCGCGGCCGACGCTGGAGGGCACGCTGGGCCGCTGGGTCGGCTACCGCTTCACGCCGGAGTTCGCCGGCGACAGCGCCACCATCGTCGATGCCTACGCCGACCTGAAGTTCTCGCCCGCGGCCACGCTGCGCGTGGGCAAGTTCACCTCGCCGGTGGGCCTGGAGCGCCTGCAGTCGTCCTCCGCGCTGGCCGACGTGGAGCGCGCGCTACCCAGCGAGCTGGCACCCAACCGCGACCTCGGCGTGCAATTGCAGGGCGAACTGGCCGGCGGCCGCGTGGGCTACGCGCTGGGCGTGTTCAACGGCGCGGTGGACGGCCGCGACGCGGCCACCACCAACCCGGACGACGAGTTCGAGTACGCCGGCCGCGTGTTCGTCGAGCCCTTCCGCAACGGCACCGGCTTCTGGTCCGGGCTGGGCCTGGGCATCGGCGCCAGCACGGGCGATGCCGAAGGCACGGGCAACAACGCGCTGCCGCGCTACCGCACGCCGGGGCAGGTGCAGTTCTTCGGCTACCGCAGCGCGGTGGCCGCGGACGGCCAGCGCAGCCGCTGGTCGCCGCAGGGCTACTTCTACCGCAACGGGTTCGGCCTGCTGGCCGAGTACATCCGCTCGCGCCAGGAAGTGCGGACCGGCACCGCCGCGGCGGAGCTGGAGCACAGCGCTTGGCAGGCCACCGCCAGCTGGGTGCTGACCGGCGAGGACGCCAGCTACCGCGGCGTGGCGCGGCCCTCGCGCCCGTTCGCGCCGGGCGACGGCGGCTGGGGTGCCTGGGAGCTGGTGGGCCGCTACGGCGAGCTGGACGTGGACGAGGCCGCGTTCCCCGTCTTCGCCGACCCCGCCGCCTCGGCACGCCAGGCCCGCGCATGGACGCTGGGCGTGAACTGGTACCTCACCGCCAACCTGAAGCTGGTCGCCAACTACCTGCACACGCGCTTCGACGGCGGCGCCGCCAGCGGCGACCGCGAGGACGAGAAGGCGGTGTTCACCCGGCTGCAGGTCGCGTTCTGACCGCCGCCCCCAACGGAGCCACGCAGATGAAAACCCGATCCGGCAAGTTCGCCCTCCGCATCGCCGCCGCGCTGCTGGCCCTGGCGGCCACCGCCGCGGCGCCCG
>DASRYN010000381.1:0-5270 GCA_035687185.1 Pseudoxanthomonas sp.
TGCCGGTCCCATCCGCGTGCGCATGCCAGGCCCTGCAGGCCATAGGCCGCGACGAAGTGCAGCGCCCACACCGCCATCGGCGCGGCAATGCCCAGCAGCCGCCACGGGGCGGTCGCGCCCGCCATCAGGCCACCTCCGGAAACAGGTGCACCACGCCCCAGGTCACCGCCCCCTGCCCCGCGACGTAGCCCCAGAACGCGGCGGCCACGCGCACCTCGAGCGGTCGCGCGGCCGAGGCGAGGCCTCGCCGCAGCCGCGCAGCCGCATACAGCCCCAGCACGATGGCCACGCCCACGTGCACCGCATGGAAGCCCGCCAGCGTCCACACCACCGAAGCGTAGGCGTGCGCTTCCGGGGCGGCCGTCGCCGCGGCCACGGCGGGCAGGTGCAGCCCGAGGAACAGCGCGCCCGCGGCCGCGGCGGCCAGCAGCGTCCACTTCGCCGCTCCCGGGCCGCGCGCCAGCGCGCGCATCGCCAGCGCGGCGGCCAGACCGCAGGCCGCCAGCGGCAGCAGCGCCAGCCATGCCCTTCCCCCCGCGGTGCCGGCGCCGGCCGGCGGCCAGGCTTCCGCGCCCAGCCACAGGTAGAAGTAGGCGAACACCAGCGATGCGAACAGCGAGCCGTCGATCAGCAGCGTGACCACCAGCGCCCACCAGCCCGGCGCATTGCGGCAGGCGTACTGCGTGGGCAGGCGCAGCCCGGGCCCGGCCTCCACCGTCGCCGGGGCCTGCGGGTCGCCCGTGGTCCATGCCCAGCGCAGCAGCAGGACCAGCAGCGGGGCCAGCAGCAGCAGCGAGGCCAGGTACCACTTGGCCAGGAAGCAGGCCAGCACCGCCGCCACCGCCAGCGCGGCCAGCAGCGGCAGCAGGGTGGAATGCGATATGCGGATCACCTGCTCCGGTGCCGCGTCGAGGATGCCGGTGCCCAGCAGCTCGCGACGTCCGTCGGGAGCACGGCCCAGCAGGCCGTCGGTGCAACGGCTGCGCGCGGCCAGCGTGCGGTCGCACCACAGCGGGTAGCGGTCCTGCACCTCGGGGACGGAGGCGAAGTTGTACGCGGGCACCGGGTGCGGCAGCGCCCACTCCAGGGTGCCGGCGCGCCACGGGTTGGCGCGGGCGCGGCGGCCGGCGGCGAAGCACAGCCCCGCGTCCAGCAGGATCGCCAGGGTGCCGGCGGCCAGCACGAAGCCGCCCGCAGTGGAGAGCAGGTTCAGCCATTCCACGCCCAGCACGGCCGGATAGTCGTGCGCGCGCCGCGGCATGCCGCGCAGCCCGGTCAGGTGCATGGGCACGAACGTCAGGTGGAAACCGGCGAAGACCAGCCAGAACGCGGCCCGGCCCAGCCGCTCGGACGGCATCCGCCCGCTGGCCAGCGGCAGCCAGTAGTACAGGCCGGCGAACAGCGGGAACATCAGCCCGCCGATCAGCACGTAGTGCAGGTGCGCGACCACGAAATGGGTGTCGTGCGCCTGCCAGTCGAACGGCACCAGCGCCAGCATCACCCCGGTCAGGCCGCCGAGCACGAACACGAAGAAGAACCCGAGCACGTGCAGCATCGGCAGGCGCAGCCACGGCCGTCCCGACCACAGCGTGGCGATCCAGGCGAACACCTGGATGCCGGTGGGCACGGCCACCGCCATGCTCGCCGCGCTGAAGAAGGCCAGCGCCAGCAACGGGATGCCGACGGCGAACATGTGGTGCACCCACAGCCCGAAACTGAGGAAGCCGGTGGCCACCAGCGCCAGCACGATCCACAGGTGCCCGACCATCGGCCGCCGCGCGAAGGTCGGCAGCACCATCGACACCACGCCCGCGGCCGGCAGGAAGATGATGTACACCTCCGGGTGCCCGAACAGCCAGAACAGGTGCTGCCACAGCAGCGGGTCGCCGCCGCGGGCCACGTCGAAGAAGACGAAGCCGAACGCGCGCTGCATCTCCAGCAGGATGCTGCCGAGGATCAGCGGCGGGAATCCGAAGGCGATCATGAAGGCGGTCACCAGCACCGCCCAGGCGAACAGCGGCATGCGCCGGATGTCCATGCCCGGGGCTCGGGTCACCAGCACGGCCACGATCAGCTCCACCGCCGCGGCCACGGCCGATATCTCGGCGAAGGTGACCCCGACCAGCCAGAAATCCGCGCCGCGTCCCGGCGAGAAGGTGGCGTCGGTGAGCGGCACGTACATGAACCAGCCCCCGTCCGGCGCGGCCCCGGACAACAGGCCCGCGTACAGGAACAGCCCGCCGAACAGGTAGCACCAGTAGCCGAAGGCGCCCAGCCGCGGCAGCGGCAGGTCGCGCGCGCCCAGCATCTTGGGCAGCAGGTACATCGCGAAGCCTTCCATCACCGGCACCGCGAACAGGAACATCATCGTGGTGCCGTGCATGGTCACGAACTGCGCGTAGCGCTCGGCGTCCAGCACGCGGTTGCCCGGCCAGGCCAGCTGCAGGCGGATGAACATGGCCAGCAGCCCGCCCGCGAGCATGAAGCCGAAGCCGGTGGCGATGAAGCGCAGCGCCACCGTGCCGTGGTTGACCGCGGCCAGCTGCCCGGCCCAGCCCGGGCGGTTGCCCCAGATGCGCGCAAGCCGTTCGCGCCCCTGCCGGTGCGACCCGGTGCCGGCCCGCGCGCTCACCGCGGCCCCTCCCCCGCCATCGCGACGGGCGGGTGCGCGCGCAGCCAGGCGGCGTAGTCGGCCGGTGGCAGCACGCGCACCTCGAAGCCCATCGGCGCGTGCCCCACGCCGCAGAACTCCGCGCACTGCCCACGCATCGGGCCGGGCGCGTCCGCACGCAGGCGCAGCACGTTGGTGCGCCCTGGAATGGCGTCGATCTTGCCGCCCAGGCGCGGGATCCAGAAGCCGTGGATCACGTCGGCGCTGCCGATGCGGAATTCGACCATCTCGCCCAGCGGCATCGCCAGCACGCCGGTGGAAGCGGCCAGCGGCGCGCCGCCGCCGTCCAGATAACGGAAGTCCCAGCGCCACTGGCGCGCGGTGACCTCGACCACGTGCCGCACCCGGGCGTCGCGGCCGGTGATGCGGTCGCTGGCCAGGGTGCCGTGCACCAGCAGCGCGGTGAGCAGGACGCCGGGCAGCACCAGCCCGCCGGCCACGATCATCCTGCGGCCGCCGGCGGGCGAAAGCCCGCGCCGCCGCCGCATCCCGGCCAGCACCAGCGCCACCACCAGCAGCCACACCGCCAGCGCTCCCCAGAACATCAGCCACCAGGTCCCGGCGATGGCCTCGGCCGCCGGGCCGGCCGGGTCGAGCGCGGATTGCGGCCCGCGGCAGGCGGCCAGCGCCGGCAGCGCCGCCAGCAACGGCAGCCCGGCCGGGCAAGGTCGATGGGAAACGCCGATGGACCGCACCCTCCCCGGCGCGACCCGCGGCGCCGGCCGTGACGACGATGGGCCGGCAGTATCCGGGCCGGGCCGTGAAGCCGCCGCGATCCGCGGCCGGCGCGGCCCTGCGTCAGTCGGCGGCCTCGGCCGCCTCCAGCGTGTTCTGCATCAGCGTGGCCACGGTCATCGGGCCCACGCCGCCGGGCACCGGGGTGATCCAGCTGGCGCGCCGGGCGGCCGCCTCGTAGCCGACGTCGCCCACCAGCCGGCCGTCGTCCAGCCGGTTGATGCCCACGTCGATCACCACCGCTCCCGGCTTGACCCACTCGCCCGGCACGATGCCCGGCCGGCCGACGGCGACCACGAGAATGTCGGCGTCGCGCACGCGCTGCTCCAGCACCTCGCGCGGGGTGAACTTGTGGCAGGCGGTGACGGTGCAGCCGGCGATCAGCAGCTCCAGCGCCATCGGCCGGCCGACGTGGTTGCTCACGCCGACGATGGTGGCATTGCGCCCGCGCACCGGGCGGTCGGTATGGGCCAGCAGGGTCATGATGCCGCGCGGGGTGCACGGCCGCAGGCCGAACTGGCGCAGCGCCAGGTGGCCGACGTTGGAGGGGTGGAAGCCGTCCACGTCCTTGCGCGGGTCGATCCGCTCGATCAGGCCGGTGGCGTCGGCGATGCCCGGCAGGGGCAGCTGCACCAGAATGCCGTGGATCTTCGGGTCGGCGTTGAGCCGCTCGATCAGCGCCAGCAGCTCCGCCTCGCGGGTGCCGGCCGGCAGGTCGTGGTCGAAGGCCTCGATGCCCACCTTTTCGGCCGCGCGGCGCTTGTTGCGCACGTACACCGCCGAGGCCGGGTCCTCGCCCACCAGCACCACCGCCAGCCCGGGACGCGGGCGCCCCGCGGCGACGCGGGCGTCGACGCGGGTCTTGAGTTCGTCGAGCAGCGCGTCGGCGACGCGGCGACCATCGAGGATGCGTGCGGTCATCGGGCGGAACGGAGCCTGGGCAGCGGGGAGCCGGTATTCTCCCCCATCCTGCACCTCCCCCGGTAGCGAGCCGCCATGTCCTCCACCCCCATCGACCCCGTGCAACTCCAGGCCGCGGCCTTCCGCCGCCTGCTGCGCCACCTCAACCAGGAGCGCACCGACGTGCAGAACATCGACCTGATGATCCTGGCGGGGTTCTGCCGCAACTGCCTGGCCGACTGGTACCGCGAGGCGGCGGTGGCCGCCGGCCAGCCCATGGACAAGGAGCAGGCGCGCGAGGCCATCTACGGTATGCCCTTCGCCGAATGGAAAGCCCGCCACCAGGCGGAGGCCACGCCGGAACAGCTGGCGGCGTTCGCGGCCGCGCAGCGCCGGCACGCGCCGGACGGCCCGGGCTGATCCCGCCGCGCCCGCCCCGCCGCCGCTCCGCGCGGCACGGGCACGGCCACCGGCACATGCGACGCGACGCTATGCCCCGGCGCCGTCCGCGTCCGCGGCGCTGCCGTCCTCGTTGAGGGTGCGCCCCTCGCGCTGGGGCGGGCGCAGCGGCGTCGGCTTGGGCACGTTGGTGCGCAGCATCTGCCGGCCGCCCTCCAGGCTGCCGGCGGCCACTTCCATGGCGAAGCGCTCGGCGTCCAGCCGGCGCACGTCCTCGGCGATGGCCACGGCCTCGTCCTCCGGGACGCCCACCGCGCGCAGGGCGGCCACGCCGAACTCCACCGCCGCGGCGAAGGTCTCGCGCACCTGGTAGTCCGCGCCGGCCTCGACCAGCTGCCGCGCGTGCTCGCGGTCGTAGGCGCGCACCAGCACCCGCGCCAGCGGGAACGACTCGCGCACCAGCGCGGCGATGCGGCTGGCCGCCTCGCGGTCGTCCACGCACACGGCCACGGCGCGGGCGCGCCCGGCGCCGGACGCGTGCAGCACGTCCAGGCGGGTGCCGTCG
>DASRYN010000382.1:0-2409 GCA_035687185.1 Pseudoxanthomonas sp.
ACCGCCGGCGGCGCGCCCGCCGCGCAGGTGTTCAACGCGCTGCAGCAGGTCGTGGTCGCGGGCACGATGGCCCGCCGCGTCACCGAGATCCGCGCCGGCGGCCCGGGCGCGGCCAGCGCCGGCGACGCGCTGGCGCGGGACGCGCTGGTGTTCGGCCAGGTGCTCGACGGCCTGAGCCAGGGCAACGAGGAACTGGGCGTGGCCGCGGTGCGCAACCCGGCGGCGCTCTCGGCGCTGCAGCAGTCGCAGGCGCAGTGGGCCGAGATGCGCAAGGACCTGGACGCCATCCTGGGCAGCTCGCGCGACCTGTTCGCGGCGCAGGCCGCGGCCACCGGCATCACAGGCGGCGCCGGCAGGATGCTCGAGGACAGCAAGCGCCTGTTCGACGCGTTCTCGGCCTTCGGCTCGGTGCGCGACACCCGCCTGTTCCCCAACTTCTGGCTGGGCATCGTGTCCGGCTCGCTGGCCCTGATCGCGCTGATCGGCTTCGTGTGGAGCTCGGTGCGCAACCGCGCCCGCGAGCAGGAGGCGCGACTGCAGGCCCAGGTGGAGTTCAACAGCCGCAACCAGCAGGCGATCATGCGGCTGCTGGACGAGATCAGCTCGCTCGGCGAAGGCGACCTGACGGTGAAGGCCTCGGTGACCGAGGACATGACCGGCGCGATCGCGGACGCGATCAACTACGCCGTGGACGAGCTGCGCAACCTGGTGACCACGATCAACGACACCTCGGTGCAGGTGGCCGCCTCGTCGCAGGAAACCCAGGCCACGGCGCTGCAGCTGGCCGAGGCCGCCAACCACCAGGCCGAGCAGATCACCGCGGCCTCCGAGCGCATCCGCGAGATCGCGGCGAGCATCGAGCAGGTGTCGCGCAACTCCACCGAATCGGCCGAGGTGGCGCAGCGCTCGGTGGTCATCGCCGCCGAGGGCGCCGGCGTGGTGCGCGAGACCATCCAGGGCATGGACCAGATCCGCGACCAGATCCAGGAGACCTCCAAGCGCATCAAGCGCCTGGGCGAGTCCTCGCAGGAGATCGGCTCGATCGTGGAACTGATCAACGACATTTCCGAGCAGACCAACATCCTGGCGCTCAACGCCGCGGTGCAGGCGGCCTCGGCGGGCGAGGCCGGCCGCGGCTTCGCGGTGGTGGCCGACGAAGTGCAGCGGCTGGCCGAACGCACCTCCAGCGCGACCCGACGCATCGAAGGCCTGGTCCAGGCGATCCAGGCCGACACCAACGAGGCGGTCAGCTCGATGGAGCAGACCACCGCCGAGGTGGTGTCCGGCGCCCGCCTGGCCGAGGACGCGGGCACCGCGCTGACCGAGATCGAGCGCGTGTCCAACGACCTCAACGAGCTCATCAAGCGCATCTCGGTCGCCGCCCAGCAGCAGGCCGGGGCCGCGGCGGACATCACCAAGACGATGGACGTGGTCCGGCAGATCACCGGCCAGACCTCGCGCGGCGCGGGACAGACCGCCGAGTCGATCGGACACCTGGCGCAGCTGGCCGCGGACCTGCGGCGCTCGGTCGCCGACTTCAAGCTGCCTGGCTGACGCCGGCCTGACGGGGGAAGAGGAATGAGGATCGGTCGGTACACGCGCACGGGCGGCCTGCCGGCACGGAGGCCGCGATGAGCGCGCTGCGCGACGCGATGAGCCACGCCGTCCTCGGCTGGGTCAAGCCCGAGCTGGACGAGACCCTGCGCCAGGCGCGCGGCGAGATCGAGGCGTTCGTCGAGAACCCCGCCGACACCAGCCGCATGCGCTTCTGCGCCGGCTACCTGCACCAGGTGCAGGGCACCCTGCGCATGGTCGAGCTGTACGCCCCGGCCATGGTGGCCGAGGAGATGGAACTGCTGGCCCAGGCGCTGCAGCGCGAAGAGGCCGCCGACCGCGACGAGGCCTGCGCCACGCTGATGCGCGGCACCGTGCTGCTGCCCGACTACCTGGAGCGCCTGCAGAACGGCCACCGCGACATCCCCATCGTGCTGCTGCCGCTGCTCAACGAGATCCGCGCCGCCCGCGGCGCGGCCGGGCTGAGCGAGAGCGTCCTGTTCGCCCCCAACCTGAGCGGCCCGCTGCCGGCGCAGGTGCCCGAGGCCTCGGCGCTGCCCTGGGCGCAGCGCCAGGACCGGGCCGCCACCGCGCGCGCGCGCTTCGAGCAGGCGCTGGCCGGCTGGCCCGAGGACGGCGCGCCGTCCGACCCGGCCGCGCTGGCCGAAGGCGCTTCGGCCATGCTGGAAAACGCGCGCCACGAAGGCACGCGGCGCATGCTCTGGGTGCTGGCCTCGGCCGCCGAGGCGCTGCGCGACGGCGCGCTGGCGCCCGGGCCCGCGCTGCATGCCGCCTTCGCCGGCATCGCGCGCGCGGTGGCGCACGCGCAGGACGACGAGGCCGCGCCCGTCGCCG
>DASRYN010000383.1:0-16761 GCA_035687185.1 Pseudoxanthomonas sp.
AGACCAAGCAGCTCCAGAGCGACGAGTTCGCCGTGGTGGGCTTCACCGCACCCAGGGGCGCGCGCAGCGGCTTCGGCTCGCTGCTGCTGGCGCGGCCCGACCCGGAGCACGGCTGGCGCTATGCCGGCAAGGTCGGCTCGGGCTTCAAGGAGGCCCAGCTGGGCGAGCTGGCCACGCGGCTGGGGCAGGGCGCGCGCAAGCCGACGGTGTACGTGGATGTGGACGATCCGGACCTCCGTCGCGCGGCGTGGATCGAGCCGGAGCTGGTGGTGGAGGTGTTCTACCGCGGGATCGGTGCGCAGCAGGTGCTGCGCCAGCCCTCGCTCAAGGCGCTGCGCCCCGACAAGACCGCGGCCGACCTGGCCGATTCCGACCGCGGGCCCGCGTCGCGGAAGGCCCGGGCCGCGAAGGCGACCAGGACGACCAAGGTGACCAGGGCGGCCAGCGGCAAGGCGAGAAAGGCGGGCAAGACCGCGCACGACGCACGACGGCAGGACGTACCCGCGCGCGAACCGCCGCGCCTCTCCAGCCCCGGCAAGGTGCTCTATCCGGACGACGGCTACACCAAGGCCGAGGTGTGGAACTACTACCAGGCGGTGATGGACCACCTGCTGCCGGAAATCGCCGGGCGCCCGGTGTCGATCATCCGCTGCCCCAGCGGCACCGGGCGGCCGTGCTTTTTCCAGAAGCACCACACGCCCGGCCTGGAACGGGTCTCCTCGGTGCGGCTGAAGGAGGAAAGCGGCACCAACGCGTACTACCTGGTGGTGGAGGACGCGGCAGGCCTGCTGGAACTGGTGCAGTTCAACGCGCTGGAATTCCATCCCTGGGGTTCGCACGCGGACGCCCCCGACATGGCCGACCGCGTGGTGTTCGACCTCGACCCCGGACCCGAGGTGCCGTTCGCCGAGGTCAAGCGCGCGGCCAGCGACGTGCGCCGGCTGCTGGCGCAACTGGAGCTGGAATCGTTCCTGCGCGTGTCCGGCGGCAAGGGCCTGCACGTGGTGGTGCCGCTGAACCCCGGCTGCGACTGGGAACTGACCAAGCGCTTCGCCCACGGCTTCGCCGATGCCCTGGCGCAGTCACAGCCGGACCGGTTCCTGGCCGTGGCCAGCAAGCGCCTGCGCAACCGGCGGATCTTCGTCGATTACCTGCGCAACGGTCGTGGCGCCACCGCGGTCGCTTCCTACTCGCTGCGCGCGCGGCCGGGGGCACCGGTAGCCATGCCCATCGCCTGGAGCGAGCTGTCGCGGCTGAAGCGGCCGGACGCGTTCACCCTCGCCGAAGTGCCGGCCCGGCTGCGGCGGCGCCGGCGCGACCCGTGGGAGGGCATCGGCACGATCCGCCAGAATCTGGCGCGCTGGGCACGCCAGACGGAATAGCGCCCCGGGGCCTTGGCCGCGTCGCGGCCGCGGCGCTAGCCCTTGGCTTCGCTGTCGCCGCCGTCGTCCCCGTCGGCGGAGGGGGTGGCCTGGGCGCGGCCGCCGGCCTGGCCGTAGCTGCCGGCCTGCCCGAAGTTGGGCTGGGTGCTGCCGTCACGTTCGGGATGGTCCTCCGGCTCGCCTCGGCCCAGGCGCCCGCCCTTGCCGTGGCCGCGGGGATGGAAGCCCGCCTCGTCGCGCGCCTCGGGCACGGGCGCGGAGGGATCCCGGCGGCCGTGGCCTTCCACGTCGGTATCGGGGCCCGGGCCGCGGTGCGCGGCCTGGCGCTCGTCGTGGGTGCTCAGGGGCTTGGTCATGGCCGGTCTCCTGCGAAGCGGGGGATGCGGGGCAGTCTGCGCAGCGGGCGATGAAGCGGCCGCGAAGCGCCGCCGCCGAGGCCGGCGGGCTGGGGCCGGAGCGCGGGCTGGTCTAAGATCGCGGTCCGGCCACGGCCCGGCGTTCAGGTCCGGCTGCGTCGCTGCACCGCATGCTGGGCCCGCTTGCCGGCCAGGGCCACGGCGCTGGCCCGGCGCTACCACCCAAGAGAAGGAAACTGTTCGTGCCCACATGGCTCGTGACCGGCGGTGCCGGTTTCATCGGCGGCAACTTCGTGCTCGAGGCGGTCGCCCGCGGCGTACGCGTGGTCAACCTGGACGCGCTGACCTACGCCGGCAACCTCGACACCCTGTCCTCGCTGGAAGGCAACCCCGGCCACGTCTTCGTCCAGGGCGACATCGGCGACCGCGCCCTGGTGCGGCGCCTGCTGGCCGAGCACCGGCCCGACGCGGTGGTGAACTTCGCCGCCGAGAGCCACGTGGACCGCTCCATCGACGGCCCGGCCGCCTTCGTGCAGACCAACGTGGTCGGCACCCTGGGCCTGCTGGAGGCCGTGCGCGACCACTGGCGCGCCCTGGACGGCGCGGCGCGCGAGGCGTTCCGCTTCCTGCACGTGTCCACCGACGAGGTCTACGGCACGCTGGGCGAGACCGGCAAGTTCACCGAGACCACGCCGTACGCGCCCAACTCGCCGTATTCGGCCAGCAAGGCGGCCTCCGACCACCTGGTGCGCGCCTTCCACCACACCTACGGCCTGCCGGTGCTGACCACCAACTGCTCCAACAACTACGGCCCGTACCACTTTCCCGAGAAGCTGATCCCGCTGGTGATCCAGCGCGCGCTGGCCGGCGAGACGCTGCCGGTGTACGGCGACGGGCAGCAGGTGCGCGACTGGCTGTACGTGTCCGACCACTGCGAGGCCATCCGCACCGTGCTGGCCAGCGGCCGCCCGGGCGAGACCTACAACGTGGGCGGCAACGCCGAGCGCCGCAACCTGGAGGTGGTGAAGACCATCTGCCGCCTGCTGGACGAGCGCCGCCCGCGCGAGGACGGCAAGCCGCGCGAGAGCCAGATCGCCTTCGTCGCCGACCGCCCCGGCCACGACCGCCGCTACGCCATCGACGCCTCCAAGATCCGCAACGAGCTGGGCTGGGAGCCGAAGCACACCTTCGAGCAGGGCATCGCCGCGACCGTGGACTGGTACCTGGCGCACCAGGACTGGGTGCGCCGCGTGCTGGACGGCAGCTACCGCCTGGAGCGCATCGGCACCGCCGCATGACGCCGGCTCCCCGCAAGAGCCCGCGCGCGCAGGCGCGGGCCACCAAGGAAAGACGATGACGCAACGCAAAGGCATCATCCTGGCCGGCGGTTCCGGCACCCGGCTGTACCCGATCACCCGCGCGGTCAGCAAGCAGCTGCTGCCGGTGTACGACAAGCCGATGATCTACTACCCGCTCAGCGTGCTGATGCTCGCCGGCATCCGCGAGGTGCTGGTGATCAACACACCGCACGAGCAGGCGCTGTTCCAGGCGTTGCTGGGCGACGGCTCGCAGTGGGGCATGCGCATCCAGTACGCGGTGCAGCCCAGCCCCGACGGCCTGGCCCAGGCCTACCTGATCGGCCGCGACTTCGTCGCCGGGCAGCCCAGCTGCCTGGTGCTGGGCGACAACATCTTCCACGGCCACGGCCTCACCGAGACGCTGCGGCGCGCCGACGCGCGCACCGACGGCGCCACCGTGTTCGGCTACTGGGTCCGCGACCCGGAGCGCTACGGCGTGGCCGAGTTCGACGCCGGCGGGCGCGTGGTCGGCATCGAGGAGAAGCCGGCCCGGCCGCGCTCCAACTACGCGGTCACCGGCCTGTACTTCTACGACGGCCGCGCCAGCGACTACGCGGCCGAGCTCAAGCCTTCGGCGCGCGGCGAGCTGGAGATCACCGACCTCAACAAGCGCTACCTGGAGCAGGGCGCGCTGTACCTGGAACAGCTGGGCCGCGGCTACGCCTGGCTGGACACCGGCACCCACCAGTCGCTGCTGGAGGCCTCGACCTTCATCGAGACCATCGAGGCCCGCCAGGGCCTGCGCGTGTGCTGCCCGGAGGAGATCGCCTTCGGCAACGGCTGGATCGACGCCGCGCAGCTGGAGACGCTGGCCGCGCCGCTGGCCAAGAACGGCTACGGCCAGTACCTGCTCGACCTGGCCCGCCGCGGCACGGTGGTGCGATGAGGCTGATCGAGACCGACCTGCCGGGCTGCGTGGTGATCGAGCCGGCCGTGTTCGGCGACGCCCGCGGCTTCTTCTACGAGGCCTGGAACGCCGCCCGCTACCGCGAGCACGGGTTGCCGGACCGCTTCGTGCAGAGCAACGTGTCCTCGTCCTCGCGCGGCGTGCTGCGCGGCCTGCACTACCAGTGGCCCAACCCGCAGGGCAAGCTGGTCAGCGTGCTGGAAGGGGAGGTGTACGACGTGGCGGTGGACATCCGCCGCGGCTCCCCGCGCTTCGGCCGCTGGACCGCGGTGGTGCTCAGCGCGGAGAACAAGCGCCAGTTCTGGATCCCGGAAGGTTTCGCCCACGGCTTCGTGGTGCTGTCCGAGCGCGCGCTGTTCAGCTACCTGTGCACCGCACCCTACGACAAGGCGGCCGATGCCGGCGTGCGCTGGAACGACGCCGGCATCGGCGTGGACTGGCCCGAATCCGCGCCGCTGCTGTCGGACAAGGACGCGGCCGCGCCGTTCCTGGACCAGATCGCGCCCGAGCGGCTGCCGGTGTACGCCGGATGAGGCTGCTGGTCCTGGGCGCCAACGGCCAGGTCGGCCGCGAGCTGCGGCGGAGCCTGCGCCCGCTGGGCGAGGTGCTGGCCGCCACGCGCGACGGCCGGCTGGACGACGGCACGCCGTGCGCGGTGGCCGACCTGGGCGACCTGGACGGGCTGGCGCGCCTGGTGCGCGAGGCCGCGCCCGACGCGGTGGTCAACGCCGCCGCCTACACCGCGGTGGACAAGGCCGAGGACGATGCGGCGACCGCGTTCCGCATCAATGCCGAGGCGCCGGAGGTGCTGGCCCGCGCCTGCGCCGAAGCCGGCATCCCCCTGGTGCACTACTCGACCGACTACGTGTTCGACGGGCAGGGCACGCGCCCCTACCGCGAGGACGATCCCCCCGCGCCGCTGGGCGTGTACGGCGCCAGCAAGCTGGCCGGCGAGCAGGCCGTGCGCGCGGCCGGCGGCCGCCACCTGGTCTTCCGCACCGCCTGGGTGTACGCCGCGCACGGGCACAACTTCCTGCGCACGATGCTGCGCCTGGGCGCCGAGCGCGAGGAACTGCGCGTGGTGGCCGACCAGGTCGGCACGCCCACCCCGGCGGCGCTGATCGCCGAGGTCACCGCGCAGGCCCTGGCCGATCGCGGCGCCTCGGGCACGTGGCACCTGGTGGCCGCCGGGCAGACCAGCTGGCACGGCTTCGCCGAGGCCATCTTCGCCGAGGCGGTGGCCGCCGGCCTGCTGCCGCGCGCCCCGCGTGTGCTGCCCATCGCCAGCGCCGACTACCCGACCCGGGCCCGCCGCCCGGCCTACTCGCGGCTGGACACGGCGCGCCTGGAGCGCGACTTCGGCGTCGGCCTGCCCGACTGGCGCGACGGCCTGCGCGCAGTGGTCGCGGAGCTGGCGCGCGCGGGGTGAGGTGGGCTAGGCTCGCGCCGGCGCGGGGAGCGCTAAGGAGGCGGGACATGCAGGGAAGGGCGAGGGCGGCGTGGCTGGGCCTGGTGCTGGCCGGGGGATCCTGGGCCGCGGCGGCGGCGCAGCCGCAGGTCGACGTGGACGCGTTCGTGCGCCGCGAGGAGTTCGGCGAGATCAAGCTCTCGCCCACGGGCGAATACCTCGCCGCCACGCTCTCGCTCGAGGACCGCACCGGGCTGGCGATCCTGCGCCTTTCGGACCTGAAGGTCACCGCGCGGTTCTCGCTGGGCCGCAACACCGACATCGCCGGCTTCGCCTGGGCGAACGACACCCGCGTGCTGGTGGGCGTGGCCGACAAGTTCGGGCTGCTGGCGCGGCCGCAGCCGACCGGCGAGATCGTGGCGCTGGACGCCGACGGGAAGGACGCCGAGATGCTCGTGGGCCAGCGCGTGGAGGCGAGCGGGGCGGGCACGCGCCTCCAGGGCAAGCGCGCGGAGAACGTCTGGGCGCGGCTGACCGACGACCTGCGCGGGGACGCCCACAACGTGCTGCTCACCGTCGGCACGTTCGGCGAGGACCCCTACACCCGCGTCGAGCGCATGGACGTGCGCAGCGGCCGCCGCGTGGCGGTCACGCGGGTGCCGGTGCGCAACGCCTCGTTCCTCACCGACCATGCCGGGGTGGTGCGCTTCGCCGTCGGCGCCGACGGCGACAACCGCAGCCGGCTCTACTACCGCCCGGCCGACGGGGCCGAGTGGACGCTGCTCAACGACGAGCGCGCGAGCGGGCGCCACGAGGTGCCCGTCGGGTTCTCGGGCGACGGCGCCACCGCGTACCTGCGCAGCAGCCACCCCGAGGGGCCGGACAGCATCGTGGCCTACGACGTGGCGACCGGCGCGCGCCGGGAAGCGCTGCGGGACGACACGGTGGACCCGTACGAGATCGTCTACGCCAGCCACGGCCCGCGCGAGCCGATCGGCGCGCTGTTCATGGACGGGCGCCCGCGGACGGCCTTCTTCCAGCCCGGGCACCCGGACGCCAAGCTGCAACGCATGCTGGAACAGGCGTTCCCGGGCGAAGTGGTGCGGGTCACCTCGCGCACCGATGACGGCAGGCTGGCCCTGGTGCTGACCACCTCGGACCGCAACAGCGGCGACTACTTCGTCTTCGACGTCCCGGCCCGCAAGGCGCGCCGCCTGGTCAGCCGCCGGCAGTGGCTGGAGCCGCTGCAGATGGCCGAGCGGCAGCCGGTGTCGCTCAAGGCGCGCGACGGCCTGCCGCTGCACGGCTATCTCACCGTGCCCCGGGGCGCCCAGGCGCGGAACCTGCCGATGGTGGTGCTCCCCCACGGCGGCCCGTACTGGGTGCAGGACACCTGGGAATTCGATCCCGAGGCGCAGATGCTGGCCGCCGCGGGGTATGCGGTGCTGCAGGTCAATTTCCGCGGTTCGGGCGGCTACGGCAGCGCGTTCGAGCGGGCCGGCGCGCGCCAGTGGGGCCTGGCCATGCAGGACGACGTGACCGACGCCACGCGGTGGGCGATCGCCGAAGGGATCGCCGACCCGCGGCGGATCTGCATCTACGGCGCCAGCTACGGCGCCTACGCGGCGATGATGGGGGCGGTGAAGGAGCCGGCGCTCTACCGCTGCGCCGCCGGCTACGTGGGCGTCTACGACCTGGTCACCCGGCACCGCGCGCTGGCGAGCGGCGCCGATTCCCTCGGCACGTTCGCCGAGCAATGGATCGGCACCGACCGCGGGGTCCTGGCGGCCAGCTCGCCCAACCGCCTGGCCGACAGGGTCCGGGTGCCGGTCCTGCTCGCCGCCGGCGGGCAGGACGAGATCACGCCGGTGGAGCACACCCGCATGATGGAGGCGGGGCTGAGGAAGGCGGGCGTGCCGGTCGAGGCCCTGTACTACCCGACCGAGGGCCACGGTTTCTACACCCCGGCCAACCTGCGCGAGTACTACGGCCGCCTGCTGGGCTTCCTGCGGCAGCACCTGGGCGGCGCCGGCTCGCCGTGACCGGCCCGGAGACGCGCCTCTGGACTTGCCGCGCCCGGGCCGATAGCGTGTCGGGCTTCATGCTTTCAGGGGAAACCACATGAGTCCACGGGGCACGCCGCAGCTCACCTTCCGCGCCGTCATCCTGGCCATCGTCCTGGCGGTGGTCCTGTCGGCGGCCAACGCCTACCTGGGCCTGTTCGCCGGCCTGACCGTGGCGACGGCCATCCCGGCGGCGGTGGTGTCCATGGGCGTGCTGCGGCTGCTGGGCGGCGGCACCATCCTGGAGAACAACATCGTCCAGACCGGCGCTTCGGCCGGCTCGTCCATCGCCGCCGGCGTGATCTTCACCATCCCCGCGCTGGTGCTGATGGGCTACTGGCCGGACTTCCGCTACTGGTGGGTGCTGGGCATCGCCGGCCTGGGCGGCCTGCTGGGCGTGCTGTTCTCGGTGCCGCTGCGGCGCACGATGATCGTCGAGGACCCGCTGCCCTTCCCCGAGGGCAAGGCCGCGGCCGAAGTGCTCAAGGCCGGCGACAACCCGGGCCCGGGCCTGAAGATCCTCGGCCTGTCGGCCGGCATCGGCGCGCTGGTGAAGCTGGCCGCGGCCAACGGCCTGCGCGCGATCCCCGACAGCTGGGCCGTGGCCGGGTACTTCGCCAACAACAAGCTGATCGGCTACCTGGGCACCGGCCTGTCGCCGGCGCTGCTGGGCGTGGGCTACATCGTGGGCCTGAACGTGGGCATCGTGGTCCTGTCCGGCGCCATCCTCTCCTGGCACCTCGCCATCCCGCTGTACCACGCCTTCTTCCTCGAGGGCGATCCGGCGCTGGCGGCCTCCATCGCCGGCGCGCCGGCGGCCGACGCGGCCTTCGCGATCTGGTCCTCGAAGATCCGCTTCCTCGGCGTGGGCGCGATGCTGGTGGGCGGCGTGTGGACGCTGTTCTCGCTGCGCAACTCGCTGCTGGCCGGCATCCGCAGCGGCCTGGCGGCCGCGCGCAAGGGCGCGGTGCAGGGCGGGGCCGAGACCGACCGCGACCTGCCGATGAAGTGGATGCTGGTCGCGCTGGTGCTGTTCGTGCTGCCGCTGCTGGCGCTGTACCACGCCATCGTCGGCCAGTGGCACGTCAGCGTGCCGATGACCATCATCATGATCGTCGCCGGCTTCCTGTTCGTGTCGGTGTCCGGCTACCTGGCGGGCCTGGTCGGCTCCTCCAACAACCCGGTGTCGGGCATCACCATCGCCACCATCCTGTTCGCCTCGGTGGTGCTGCTGATGCTGCTGGGTGCCGACGGCCAGCGCCAGGTCGGCAGCGCGCCGCTGGGCGCGGTGGCCGCGATCATGATCGGCGCGGTGGTGTGCTGCGCGGCGGCGGTGGGCGGCGACAACCTGCAGGACCTCAAGACCGGCTACCTGGTCGGCGCCACGCCGTGGAAGCAGCAGCTGATGCTGGGCATCGGCGCGTTCTCCTGCGCGCTGATCATGGCCCCGGTGCTCAACCTGCTGCAGGAGGCGTACGGCATCGGCTCCAAGACGCTGCCGGCGCCGCAGGCCAACCTGATGGCCTCGGTCGCCAAGGGCCTGTTCGGCGGCCAGCTGCCATGGACCATGATCGCCATCGGCGGCGTGGTGGGCGCCGCGGTGATCGCCCTGGACGCGTGGCTCAAGGCGCGCGGCGCGCGCTTCCGGGTGCCGGTGCTGGCGGCCGCCATCGGCATCTACCTGCCGCTGGAGCTGATGGTGCCGATCTTCCTGGGCGGCCTGCTGGCGCACCTGGTCGAGCGCTTCCACAAGGTGCGCGCCGACGACGAGGCCGCACTGGACCGCGTCCACCGCCCCGGCGTGCTGTTCTCCGCCGGCCTGATCACCGGCGAGGCGCTGATGGGCATCGCCATCGCGCTGCCGATCGTGATCACGCAGGACCCGGACGTGCTCGCGCTGCCGTTCGGCCTGGGCGCATGGGCGCAGTGGGTGGGCCTGGCGGTGCTGGCCTTGGTCGGCTGGCTGCTGTATCGCACCGGCAGGCGCGGCGAACAGGCCGCGTGAGCGACGCATCCGCGGCGGAAGGCATGACCTTCCGCCTTTGCGCCGGCCCGGCGGCGCCGCCTAGCATCCGGGACTGGCCCTGCAGGAGTCCCGGATGAAACCCGTCCTTCCGTCCCTCGTCTTCGCGCTGGCGCTGGCCGGTGCCTGGTCCGTCCCCGCCGTGGCCGAGGCCGCGCGCGGCTTCGACGTGCGCGACCTGCAGCGCCTGGACCGCGTGTCCTCGCCGGCGCTCTCGCCGGACGGCGCGCGGGTGGTGTTCGCCAGGCGCGAGATCGACGACGGCCTGGAGAAGGCCACCACCGCGCTGTGGATCCGCGACCTGCGCACGCGCGACCTGGCCCCGCCGAAGCGGCTCACGCCGGTCGGCTGGAGCGTCAACTCGCCGTCCTTCTCCGCTGACGGCCGTTCGGTCTATTTCCTCAGCGCGCAGTCGGGCACGCAGCAGGTGTACGCGGTGCCCGCCTCCGGCGGCGCGCCGCAGCCGCTGACCGACTTCCCGCTGGACGTGGGCAGCTACAAGGTCTCGCCTGACGGCGCCCGCATCGCGGTGAGCCTGTCCGTCTTCCCCGACTGCGGCGCCGACCTCGGCTGCACGGTCAAGCGCCTGGACGCGCGCAGGCAGTCCAGGACCAGCGGCGTGCTCTACGAGCAGCTGTTCGTGCGCCACTGGGACACCTGGGAGGACGGCCGCCACAACCGGCTGTTCGTGGCCGATGCGAAGGTCGGGAACGGCACCCAGCGCGTCACCCTGGTCGATGCGGCGAACGGCTCCTTCGGGCCGGGCAACGTGCCTTCCAGGCCGTTCGGCGGCAGCGACGAGTACACCTGGGCGCCGGACGGGCAGTCGATCGTGTTCGCGATGCGCCGCGCCGACCGCCAGGAGGCCTGGTCGACCGACTTCGACCTGTACCGCTACCGCATAGACCGCAGCCAGCCGGTGCTCTCCAACCTGACCCTCGACGACCGCGCCGACGCAGCGGCCGCCTCGCCGGGCCCGCAGGGCCAGAACCGCGCCTGGGATACCGGCCCGGTGTTCAGCGCCGACGGCCGCAAGCTGTACTACCGCGCGATGAAGCGCCCGGGCTTCGAGGCCGACCGCTTCGGGCTGATGGAGCGGGACATGGCCACCGGCGCCACCCGCGAGATCGCCCCGCGGTGGGACCGCAGCGCCGACGGCATCGTCCTGTCCGCCGACGGGCGCACGATCTACACCACCGCGCAGGACATGGGCGAGCATCCGCTGTTCGCCGTGGACATCGCCACCGGCCAGGTGCGCAAGCTGGTCGGCGGCGGCACGATCTCGGCATTCGCCATCGCCGGGGACACCCTGGCCTTCACCCGCAACAGCCTGCACAGCGGCGACCAGCTGTTCGTGACCTCGCTTTCCAGGCCGGATGCCGAGCGTGCGATCACGCCCAGCGCGGGCGAGATGCTTCCCGACGTGGCCTTCGGCGCGTTCGAGCAGTTCAGCTTCCCGGGCTGGAACGGCGAGACCGTGCACGGCTACGTGGTCAAGCCGTGGAACTACCAGGAGGGGCGCCGCTACCCGGTCGCGTTCCTGATCCACGGCGGCCCGCAGGGCAGCTTCGGCAACGGCTGGAGCTACCGCTGGAACCCGCAGACCTACGCCGGCCAGGGCTACGCGGTGGTCATGATCGACTTCCACGGATCCACCGGCTACGGCCAGGCGTTCACCGACTCGATCAGCGGCGACTGGGGCGGCAAGCCGCTGGTCGACCTGCAGAAGGGCTGGGCCGCGGCGCAGGCGAAGTATCCGTTCCTGGACGGCGACCGCGCCTGCGCGCTGGGCGCCAGCTACGGCGGCTACATGATCAACTGGATCGCGGGCAACTGGTTCGAGGCCGACGGCGGTTCGCCGTGGAAGTGCCTGGTCAACCACGACGGCGTGTTCGATACCCGCTCGATGGGCTACGTGACCGAGGAACTGTGGTTCACCGAGTGGGAGAACGGCGGCACGCCGTACGACGTGCCGGAGAACTACGAGAAGTTCAACCCGGTCAACCACGTGGCCAAGTGGAAGGTGCCGATGCTGGTGGTGCAGGGCGAGAAGGACTACCGGGTGCCGGTCGACCAGGGCCTGTCCACCTTCACCGCGCTGCAGCGGCGCGGCATCGAGTCGCAGCTGCTGTACTTCCCCGACGAGAACCACTGGGTGCTCAAGCCGGCCAACAGCGTGCTCTGGCACGACACCGTCAACGCCTGGCTGAAGAAGCACATCGGCCAGTGACCTTGGGGTGGCGCGCGATCCGCGCGCCACCCAGCCTGCAGAGGAACGTGAAATGACGCCTGCGCCCTCCACCGCGCTGATCAGCAACGATGCCGTCGTGATGGGCCTGCTGGCGGCCACGCTGGGCTTCGTGTTCTGGGGTTCGTCCCGACCGGCGGGGTTCTGGAAGAAGTTCTATTCCGTGGTCCCGGCGCTGCTGATGTGCTACCTGCTGCCGGCCATCTACAACAGCATCGGCCTGATAGACGGCAACGCCTCGGCGCTGTACCCGATGGCGCGCGACTACCTGCTGCCCAGCTCGCTGGCCCTGTTCTGCATCGCCATCGACATCGGCGCCATTCTCAAGCTGGGGCCCAAGGCGCTGGTCATGTTCCTCACCGGCACCGCGGGGGTGATGCTGGGTGCCATCGTCTCGTTCGTGGCGATGGGAGTGATCCATCCGCAGTCCGTGGCCGGCGACACCTGGGCCGGCATGGCCACGCTGGCCGGCAGCTGGATCGGCGGCGGCGCCAACCAGGCGGCGATGAAGGAGGTGTTCCAGGTCGACTCCACCCTGTTCGGGCAGTTCGTGGCGGTCGACGTGCTGGTGGCCAACGTCTGGATGGCGCTGCTCCTGTTCCTGGCGGCCCGGGCGCGCGCCTTCGACCGCTGGACCGGGGCGGACACCCGCGCGCTGGACGACCTGCGGCAACGGATGGAGGCCTACCAGGCGCAGCACGCGCGCAATCCCACGCTGGCGGACCTGATGATCATCCTCGGCATCGGCCTGGGCACCACCGGCCTGGCCCACTTCCTGGCCGGGCCGCTCGTGGCGTGGATCCAGACCCTGCCGGCGGAATGGAATCTGGACGATTTCAGCCT
Source organism: Pseudoxanthomonas sp. (assembly GCA_035687185.1). Taxonomy (GTDB): domain Bacteria; phylum Pseudomonadota; class Gammaproteobacteria; order Xanthomonadales; family Xanthomonadaceae; genus Pseudoxanthomonas. Next base: position 12,589 of record DASRYN010000383.1, read on the forward strand.
GACCTCCGGTTTCTTCTGGATGGTCGTCATCGCCACCACGGTGGGCCTGCTGCTCAGCTTCACCGGCGCGCGACGGATGGAGGGCGCCGGCGCTTCCAGGATTGGCAGCGTCATGCTCTACGTGCTGATCGCGACCATCGGCATGCACATGGACCTCAAGGCCCTGGTGGACCGGCCCTGGCTGTTCGCGCTGGGCCTGATCTGGATCGCCACCCATGGGCTGCTGCTGTTCGTGGTGGCGAGGCTGATCCGCGCGCCGCTGTTCTTCGCCGCGGTGGGGTCCCAGGCCAACATCGGCGCGGCGGCTTCGGCGCCGGTGGTGGCCAGCGCCTTCCACCCGTCGCTGGCGCCGGTGGCTGTGCTGCTCGCGGTGTTCGGCTACGCGCTGGGCACCTACTGCGCTTATGTCACCGGCGTGATCCTGCGCGGCCTGGCGGGCTGAGCTCAGCAGCAGCGGAACCCGCTCCTCCCGCCGTAGCGCGCCTCCTGCCGTTCGCGGAAGAAGGTCTTGTAATCCATCGGCTCGCGGTCGGGGTGCTTCTCCAGCATGTGCCGGACGTAGCTGTCGTAGTCCGGGATGCCGCAGCACAGGCGCGCGGCCTGCACCAGCCTGCGCCACACCCGCCTGTGCGCGGCGAAATGCTCCAGCGGTACCAGCGACGTGCCCATCGGCCGCCTCCTACAGGTGCGCCTGCGCCGCCTGCTGCTCGGCGGTCAGCGGCACGTACGGCGCCTCGCGGTCGCTGCGTTCCGGGTTGGCGCGCGCGGCCAGGATCGAACGCACGGAGTACACCAGGATCGCGAACACCACCAGCAGGAACAGCGCCGTCAGCGTGGTGTTCACGTAGGCGTTGGCCACCACCTGCTGCATCTGGTCCATGTCCCGTGCCGGCGCGATGACCTGCCCGCTGGCGATGCCCTCCTGGAACCGCCGCGCCTGCGCCAGGAAGCCCTGCGCCGGATTGCCGTCGAAGATCTTGATCAGCCCCGCCGCCGTGGTGCAAACCAGCAGCCACGCCGCCGGCACCGCGGTCACCCAGGCGTAGCGGTCGCGCTTGAGCTTGAACAGCACCACCGTGCCCAGCATCAGCGCGATGCCGGCCAGCATCTGGTTGGAAATGCCGAACAGCGGCCACAGCGTCTGGATGCCGCCGAACGGGTCGACCACGCCGGTGTACAGCAGGTAGCCCCACAGCGCCACGCAGCCGGCGGTGCCTGCGAGGTTCGCGCCCCAGGACTCGGTGCGCCGCAGCGCCGGCACGAAGTTGCCCAGCAGGTCCTGCAGCATGAAGCGGCCGGCGCGCGTGCCTGCGTCCACCGCGGTGAGGATGAACAGCGCCTCGAACAGGATGGCGAAGTGGTACCAGAAGGCCATGGTGTCCTCGCCCGGCAGCACGCTGTGCAGGATCTGCGCGATGCCCACCGCCAGCGTCGGGGCGCCGCCGGCGCGGGCGAGGATGGTGTGCTCGCCGATGTCGCGGGCGGTGGCCTCCAGCACGTCCGGGGTGATGGTGAACCCCCACTCGCTGACCTTGGCCGCCACCGCCACCGTGTCGCTGCCCACCAGGCCGGCCGGGCTGTTCATGGCGAAGTACACGCCCGGCTCGATGATGCTCGCGGCCACCAGCGCCATGACCGCCACGAACGACTCCATCAGCATGCCGCCGTAGCCGATGTAGCGGGCGTGCGCCTCGTTGGCCAGCAGCTTGGGCGTGGTGCCGGAGGAGATCAGGGCATGGAAGCCGGACACCGCGCCGCAGGCGATAGTGATGAACAGGAACGGGAAAATGCCGCCCTTCCACACCGGGCCGTCGCCGCCGGCGGCGAACCGGGTCAGCGCCGGCATCTTCAGTTCGGGCATCACGATGAGAATGCCGATGGCCAGCGCCACGATGGTACCGATCTTGAGGAAGGTGGAGAGGTAGTCGCGCGGGGCCAGCAGCAGCCACACCGGCAGCACCGAGGCCACGAAGCCGTAGCCGATCAGCATCCAGGTGATCTGCGTGGCCGAGAAGGTGAAGGCCGGGCCCCAGGCGGGGTGCGCGGCCACCTTGCCGCCCAGCCAGATGGCCCCCAGCAGCAGCACCAGCCCGACGATGGAAATCTCGCCGATCCGCCCCGGGCGGATGTAGCGCATGTACACGCCCATGAGGATGGCGATGGGCATCGTGGCGATCACCGTGAACATGCCCCACGGGCTCTCGGCCAGCGCCTTGACCACCACCATGGCCAGCACCGCCAGGATGATGATCATGATCAGGAACGCGCCGAACAGCGCGATGGTGCCGGGGATGCGCCCCATTTCCTCGCGCACCAGGTCGCCCAGCGAGCGGCCGTCGCGCCGGCTGGAGATGAACAGCACCATGAAGTCCTGCACCGCGCCGGCCAGCACCACGCCGGCCACCAGCCACAGCAGCCCGGGCAGGTAGCCCATCTGTGCGGCGAGCACCGGACCCACCAGCGGGCCCGCACCGGCGATGGCGGCGAAGTGGTGGCCGAACAGCACGTGCCGGTGGGTGGGCACGTAATCCAGGCCGTCGTTGTGGATCACAGCAGGCGTGGCCCGGGTGGGGTCCAGGCGCATCACCCGGGTGGCGATGAACAGCGCGTAGTAGCGGTACGCGACCAGGTAGATCGACACCGCCGCGGCCACGATCCACAGCGCGTTGATGTGCTCGCCGCGGCGCAGCGCCACTGTGCCCAGGCAGAACGCGCCCAGCAGCGCCAGCGCGGCCCAGGCCACCTTCGAGAGTGCTTTCATCGGCTCGCCTCCATCGGGACCGGCCCAGCCTCCGCCCGCCACCGGCGATGTTCAACCGCGACCAATGGCCACAAGGTGAAGATGCGCGCGCTTGCCGGCTGAATACGCCGCTACAGCCAGCGCGCGCGCTTGAACAGGCGGTAGAGCACCACGCACACCCCGGCCACGGTCACCACCAGCAGCGGGTAGGCCCAGCGCGGCGCCAGCTCGGGCATGTGCTCGAAGTTCATGCCGTACCAGCTGGTGACCAGGGTCGGCGCGGCCAGCAGCGCGGCCCAGGCGCCCAGGCGCTTGACCGTCTCGCCTTGGGCCAGGGTCACCAGCGACAGGTTCACGCTCAGCGCGGTGCCGAGCATGTCGCGCAGGGTGTCGATGCCGTCGTTGACGCGCAGCGCGTGGTCGTGCACGTCGCGCAGGTAGATGCGCACCTCCTCGGCGACCAGCTGGCCGGCCAGGCCCTGGCCGCGCAGCAGCTGGGCCAGCACGTCCTGCAGCGGCGAGACGGCCACGCGCATGTAGGTGAGGTCGCGCTTGAGGTCGTACAGCCGCACCACGATGGCGCGGCGGTAGGTGGCCGAGAAGATGTCGCGCTCCAGCGCGCGCAGCGTGTCGCGGTGCTCGTCCACGATGGGCGCGTAGTTGTCGACGATGAAGTCCAGCACCGCATACAGCGCCACGCCCGGGCCCAGCCGCAGCAGCTCCGGCTCGCGCTCCAGGCGCGCGCGCGCGGCCGCGTAGGAGAGCGAGGCGCCGTGGCGCACGGTGAGCAGGAAGCGCGGGCCGAGGAAGGCGTGGGTCTCGCCGTAGCGGATCTCGCCGTCCACCATCTGCGCGGTGCGGGCGGCGAGGAACAGCACGTCGCCGTAGGCCTCCAGCTTCGGGCGCTGGTGCGCGTGCTTGGCGTCCTCCACGGCCAGCGGATGCAGGTCCAGTTCCTCCCGCAGCTGGTCCAGCACCTCGCCGGAAGGTTCGTACAGGCCCACCCAGGCGAAGCCGGGGCGGCCCTCGTCCAGCGCGTCGCTCAGGCGTTCCAGCGGCAGGTCCTGGCGGCGGCCTTCCGGGTCGTACCAGGCGCAGTTGATGACGCAGGCGGGGTTGGCGGTCTGGTCCATGCGCGGCATCCTGCGCCGCGGCCCCGGCCGGGGGCAAGCGTCCGGCGGCTTCAGCGCGCCGGGCGGTCGCGGCCCAGCGCCAGTGCCAGCGCGAGGTGCAGCGGCAGCAGCAGCGCGATCCACGGCAGGTTGTACTGCGGCTGCAGGCTCAGCCATTGCAGCACCCAGCCCAGCGCCGCCAGCGCGGCCACGGCCCACAGCACGCCGCGGAACAGCCGCCCCGGCGCGCGCCCGCGCAGCAGCGCCAGCGCGCCGGGCAGCAGCAGCAGGCACAGCGGGTCGAGCAGGAACAGGTTGCGG
>DASRYN010000384.1:0-6839 GCA_035687185.1 Pseudoxanthomonas sp.
CGCCGGCTCGCCCAGGAAGGCGCGGCCGCCGCCGGGCAGGGCCGGAACCAGCCCGGCGTGGGTGATGCGCCCGTCGGCGGACACCGTGCGTGCGCCGACGACGCCGACGTCCGGGCGCAGGCCCTGGTCCAGCAGCGCTTCCAGCCATTGCGGCTGCACCGGCGCGGCGGCGTCGCGCAGGAACAGCAGGTATTCGCCGCGCGCCTGCGCCGCGCCCAGGTTGCAGGCCGCGGCGTGCGGCACGCGCCCGTCCAGCACGAACCCGCGAACGCGCCCGCCGGCCAGCCCGGCCACCTGCTGCATCCATTCCCGTCCTTCCGGCGGCAAGCCGTTGTCGACCAGCAGCAGTTCGTAGTCCGGGTATGCGGTCTTCTCCAGCACGGAAAGCACGCAGCGCTGCAGCGGGGCCAGCGCGCCTTCGGCGACGACCACCAGCGACACCGGCGGCCGGTGGCCATGGCGGTAGGCGATGCGGTGCAGTCCGGGCCCGGCCGGCTCGACCGTGGCCTGGCCGTAGCCGCGCGCGCGCAGGTGGCGTGCGATCGCGGCGCGCTCGGCGGCCTCGTCCGGGCGCGGCGGCGTGCAGTCGAGCAGCGGCTCGGGCAGGTGGCCGATGCCCGCCGTGCCGTGCCGCTCGATCAGGCGCAGCACCAGGTCGAGCTCGCAGGCGCCGGCCGGGGCCGGCGAGAAACCGCCGGCCTCGCGCAGCGCCTCGCGGCGGAACACCCAGTGCCGGGCCATCGCCGAGGGGTGGCCCAGCAGCAGGTCCAGGTCGAAGTCCGGGCGCAGCAGCGGCGCGGCCTCGCCGTCGGCGGCGTGGTGCCATTCGTCGCCGTACAGCGCGTGCAGCGGAGGCGGGGCGTGCGCCAGTTCCAGCAGCAGGTGCGGCAGGCCGCCGGGCGTGAACACGGTGCCGGCCTCGACCGCGATGGCCCAGTCCACGTCCCAGCCGTCGAGCGCGGCGTCGAGCGAGGCGCCCGGCGCACCGGGATCCCACGCCGCGGGCATCGGCGCCGGGGCGCCCGGCGGCAACACGGCCGGCGGGCCCGCGCCCAGCGCCTTCACCCGGATGCCCGCGCCCAGCCCGGCCGGGGCGGCCAGACTGGCCAGCGTGCGGTGCAGGGCATCGGGCCGCGGCGAGCCCGGCAGCACCAGCACGCCCAGCCGCGGCGGCACCAGGCCGGCGACGTGCCGCTCCCACAGCTCCCGCTGCGCGGGCACCAGCCGCCGCCGCGCCTGCCAGTCGCGGAGGGGCCAGCGGCGGCGCCCGGTCGCGTGCGCCTGCTCCAGCGCGTGCAGCAGGTCCACCGGCTGCATCGGCCGGGTGCCGTCCAGCGGCGCCGCCGCCACCCGGCGCGTGTCGCGGCCGTCGCGGTACCAGCCCAGCGCACGGATGCTGCGGCGGAAGTCCTCGTGGCCGGCTTCGCCCACGCCGGGCCGGTCGCGCCCGAGCTGGCTGAACTGCTGCCGCGAGATGCGGAAGTCGACCTGCGGCGTACCGAGCATGGCCAGCGGGCCCTGCCGCAGCAGCTTCACGTACAGGGCAAGGTCGGCGACCCAGCCGATGCGGGTGCCGCCCAGCACCGGCAGGTCGTCGCCCATCGCCAGCAGCGGCGCGCGCCGGCAAAGCACCGCGCTGGGCTCGCCGATGAAGTTGAGGGTGTGGTCGGCGAGGAAATCGACCAGGTCGTCGCCGTCCAGCAGCAGGTCCTCGCCGGCCGGGAAGGCGCTGGCCAGCGCGTCGGGAAGCGGCATGCCGGCCTCGTCCACCAGCCGCCGGCGCGCGCTCGCCAGCGACGCCTGTGGCGCCCGGCGCAGCGCGTCGAGCAGGGCGGCCACGCAACCGTCGTGCAGCACGTCGTCGTCGTGCAGGAACTTGACGTATTCGCCGTTGGCCAGGGCGATGCCGCGCGCGGTGCTGCGCGTTTCCCACAGCCGCGCGGGGTTGCGCGAATAGATCACCGGGAAGTCCGCGCCGGCGGCGAAGGCCTCGACCATCGCCTGGATGCGTCCGTCGCGCGAGTCGTCGCACACCACCAGTTCCAGCGGGCGGTGGCTCTGGCGGCGCACGCTCTCCAGCGCCTGCGCCAGGTAGGTGGCTTTCCAGGCGGGCATGACCACGCTGACCAGCGGTGCGGGCGCCGGGCTCATTCCGGTCCCCCGTCCAGCGCGCCGCGGATGCGTTCGACCACCCGGCGCGCGTTGCCGGTGTCGCGGCGGTTGAAGAACAGGCGCTGGACCGTGCGGTAGGCGGCGTCGGGCGCCCAGTCGCGGGCGGCCAGCTGGCGGTCCAGCGCATCCAGGAAAGCGTCGAAGCCGGTGGCCACCGGCCCCGGGAAGGCCAGCGCCAGGTCGTAGAGCAGGCCGTTCTGGCGCGTCCGGTAGTCGTCCAGGTCCCAGGCGAAGCCGAGCACCGGCAGGTCGCGGTAGAGCGCGTCGATGTAGACCGAGGAATAGTCGGTGACCACCACGCTGGCCTCGCGCAGCACCGGCGCCAGTTCGCCGGCCACCGCATGGCCGGCGTCGACCAGCAGTTCGCCGTCCAGGTGGCGCTCAAGGCCGAACGGCGCCTCGCCGTCGCGGCGCAGGTAGTGCATGCGCACGCCCATGACCGCGCCGTGGCGCTGCAGCACCGCACGCAGGCGGGCCGCCTCGGCGTGGCTGAACTCGTAGCAGCGCCCGTCGCCGGCGGTGCTGTCGCGGTAGGTGGGCGCGTAGAGCACCAGGCGGCGGCCGCGCCGGAGCGCGCGCACCCGCGCCAGTTCGGCGCGCATCGGCGCCGGCAGGCCGTCCTCCGGGGCGAGCAGGAAGTCGTTGCGCGGCAGCCCGGTGGCCCAGACCCGGTCCGGATGGATCGGGTGGAAGATCGCGGCCATCGCGTGCCGGTCCGCGTCGGAGGACGCGACCAGGCCGCGGTAGTGCCGGCGTTCGCGACGGCGGTGGGGGTCGCGGTCGCCGTGGCGGCGCTGCCCGGGGTTGGCCAGCGCGAACAGCGCCTTGAGCGGGATGCCGTGCCACAGGTTGACCACGGTGCGCCGGCGCAGCGCCGGGCGCGGGTGGCCGTGGCGGCCGCCATCCCACTCCAGGCGCAGGTCCAGCGGTACCGAGTTGGTCAGCAGCAGCACGCCGCAGCGCGCCAGCGCCCACAGCCCGGCGAGGCTGCCGAGCTCCACCACCTCGGTCGCCACCGCGTCCTCCAGGCCCAGCGCCGGTTCGCCGCCGCGGGTGAACACGCGCTTGCGGATGGAGGGGTCGCGCTTGACCTGCTCGAACACCGCGCGCGCGTTCTCGACGAACTGCCCGCGCTTGACCGGGTGGGTGAAGAAGGCCCACTGGTCGCCGCGCTTGGGCAGCAGCAGGTCGCAGGCGCGCCAGGCGGCGCAGGCCAGCCGGCCCAGCCAGGCCGCGCGGATGCGCCGGCGCCACCAGGGCGCGCGCCGCGGCGCCGCCTCGGTCATGCGGCGCGGACCCGCACCTGGGACAGCAGCGGCTCGCAGATGCGTTCCACGTCGCGGTCGTCCAGCTCCGGGTGGATGGGCAGGCACAGCACGCGCCGCGCGGCGGCGTGCGCCACGGGCAGGTTGCCGGGGGCGGCCGAGGGCAGGCCCCGGTACATGGGGAATTCGCTGATCAGCGGGTAGAAGTAGCGCCGCACCAGGATGTCGTCGTTGCGCATGAGCTGGTACAGCTCGTCGCGCGCCAGCGGGAAGTCCTCCTCCACCATCACCGGGAAATAGGCGTGGTTGCGTACCGCGCCCGAGGGCGGGCACAGGCAGCGCAGGCCGGGGACGCCCGCCAGCCGCTCGCGGTAAAGGGCATCGATCCGGGCCCGGCGCGCCAGCGCCTGGTCGATGTGGCGCAGCTGCAGCAGGCCGAAGGCCGCGCACACCTCGTTCATCTTGCCGTTGATGCCCGGCGCGACCACCGTGGTCTCGTTGACGAAGCCGAAGTTCTTCAGGTGGTTGATGCGCTGCCGGGTGCGTTCGTCCGGGCAGACGATGGCGCCGCCCTCGAAGGTGTTGAACACCTTGGTGGCGTGGAAGCTGAGCACCGACAGGTCGCCGTGCCGCAGCACGCTGCCGCCGGGGTCGCGCACGCCGAAGGCGTGGGCCGCGTCGTAGATCACGCGCAGGTTGTAGGTGTCGGCGATGCGCTCGATCTCGGCCACGTCGCAGGGCGTGCCGTAGCAGTGCACCGGCATGATAGCCGTGGTCTGGGGCGTGATCGCCGCCTCGATCCGTGCCGGGTCCAGGTTCAGCGTCACCGGGTCCACGTCCACGAACACCGGCTTGATGCCGTTCCACAGCAGCGAATGCGCGGTGGCCACGAACGAGTAGGGGGTGGTGATGACCTCGCCGGTGATGCGCAGCGCCTGCAGCGCCGTCACCAGTGCCAGGGTGCCGTTGGCGAACAGCGCGATGTGGTCCACGCCGAGGTAGGCGCACAGCGCCTTCTCCAGCGCCTGGTGCATGCCCCCGCCGTTGGTCAGGATGCGGCTGTCCCAGATCCGCTGCAGGTAGGGGACGAACTCCTCCAGGGGCGGCAGCAGCGGGCTGGTGACGGGAATGGGCTTGCTGGCTTTCATCCGGGCGGCCCTCCAGGGCGGTGGCGCCGGCCGGCGCCGTTCCCGGTGGATGCAAGCCGCGTGCCGCGGCGTGGCGACGGTCAGCCGGCGGCGAAGCCGATGCCGCCGGCCTCGGCCGAATGCAGCAGCCGGCCGTGCGCGTTGCGCAGGGGCAGGGACGGGAACCATTCGGCGGGCACCATCTTCTCGCCGATGCGGTAGCGGCCGCGGATGCCGCCGGCCCGGTAGTGCAGCACCAGCCCGTACAGGCCGCCCGGCTCCCAGGCGATGCCGTCCAGGTCCAGGGCGTAGCGCCAGGCATGGCCGCCCACCCGGCCCAGGCGCCGGAACGCCCAGCCCCCCTCGCCGTAGAGCGAGTGCAGCTCGAAGTCGACTTCACAGCCGGCCATGATGCGGTCGTGCAGGTGCAGGGTCAGCTCCAGGCGGTCATCGTCCAGCCGGATGTCCTGCAGATGGAAGAAGCCGATGTTGGGGAAGCGCAGCCGCATCGCCTCGCGCGGGACCGGGAGCTCGGGGTTGTCGAGGAAGGGCTGCTCCCAGTAGCAGGCGCCGTCGATCTCGCGGATCCACCCGCGCTCGGCGGTCACGCCCAGCAGGAAGCACAGCCCGGCGGTCTCGCCCCGCCGGATCAGTTCCAGGTACAGGCAGCGGCGCGCGCCCAGGGCGCGCCAGTCCAGGTCGCCGTACAGCGCCAGCAGCGCCTGCATCTGGCGCATGAACACCTCGCGGAAGCCGGGCGAACCGACGATGCCGTGGGCGGCGTGCAGGGCACGCTGGAGGTTGTCGATGGCGATGGCGTCGCGGTAGGCCTGCGCGCCGGGCACGTCGCCGAACACCTCCCACTCGATGGTGACCGAGCGCATGCGGTCGATGAAGTTCTCCGACTGCCTCAGGCGCTGGGTGATCGACGGGGCCGCTTCGCCGCCGCGCACCCGCCACAGGTAGACCAGGTCGGGGATGATGGCCGTCCGCCGGCTGTGCCAGTAGGCCTGGTGCACGAAGGGGCGGTCGGCGTAGAGCAGGCCGGGCACCATGCCCAGCCCGTGCCGGCGCAGGAACGCGGTGCGGAAGACCTTGTTCCAGTAAAAGCCGTCGTGGACCAGCTCGGGAAAGTCGCAGGCCGACTCGACCACCCGCCGGCGCGACCAGACGTAGGGCTCGTACAGGAAGGCGACCGACGAGATGCCCGAGGCGCCCAGGCGGGCCGCGCGGCCGACGACGATGTCCGCCCCGGTGCGCAGCGCCTCCTCCATCAGCAGGCGGTAGCCGGCGGGCGTGACCAGGTCGTCGGAGTCCACCAGCGCGACGTACTCGCCGCGCGCCAGCGAGATCCCGAGGTTGCCCGACACCGCGCCGCCCTCGTTGGGCTTGCTGACGCAGCGGAAGTTGGGGTGCCGGGCCTCGTACTCGCGGCAGATCGCCAGGCTGCCGTCGGTGCTGGCGTCGTCGATGGCGATGACCTCGACCGGGCCGTATTCCTGGCCCAGCAGCGAATCGAAGCACTCGCGCAGGTACGCGGCCGTGTTGTAGACCAGCACCACCACCGAAAGCAGCGGGCGCGCGCCGGCGCTCATCCGCGTGTGTCCAGCAGCTGCTCGACCGCGTCCAGGTCGAACACGGGGATGCCGGTGGCCTCGCGCACCTCGCGCCGCTCGCGGAACGAGTCGTCGATGAGGATGGCCGGCTCGCCGGGGGCGATGGCCCGGCTCTTGGGCGAGCCGTCCTGCAGGTGCACCACCTGCGCGAACAGGCCGGCGCTGAGGTGGTGCCGTTCCAGGGTCCGGTGCGGGCAGCCGGCGTGGCGGGTGAGCAGCACGACCTCCACCCCGCGGGCCTGCCACTGGTAGAGCAGCGCCGCCAGCAGGGGATTGACCGCGCCGTCGCGGACCAGGGTGTCGTCCAGGTCCAGGTAGACCCGCCGGTAGTCCAGCGACGTGCGGTAGCGGTTGCCCAGCGCCCGGTCCAGCTGCAGGGGATGGTCCAGCGGCAGCACCGAGAACGGGCGCCCCAGGTGGGCGTACACCGAGAGCAGGGCGTAGTTGATGCCGCGGGCGCGCGAGAGCGCCATCGAGCCGGCGATGCGCGGCGCCACCTCCAGCAGCCGCGGGCGCCCCTCGCGGTCGCGGCGCGCCTGGAAGAACCAGGCGCCGCGCAGCCGCAGCTCCCCGGCGATGGCGCCGGCCATCGCCTCCAGCCCGGGGTCCGGCGGCGCCGGCTCGGTCCGCACGCTGATGCCGTTGCGGACCCGCCCGCG
>DASRYN010000385.1:0-7395 GCA_035687185.1 Pseudoxanthomonas sp.
CGACCTGTGCGTGTCCAACACCAACCGCCAGCTGCCGGCCATCGCCGGCCAGTACGGCCGCAACAAGGCCGAGGCCATGGCCGAGCGTTGCCGCGCCATCAATCCCGCGATCGAGGCGGTGCCGGTGCCGGCCTTCCTCACCGGCGCCAACCTGGAGCAGCTGCTGGGCGGCGGCTTCGACCTGGTGATCGACGCCTGCGACAGCTTCCGCACGAAGGTCGAGGCCATCGCCTGGTGCCGCCGGCGCAAGCAGCCGGTGCTGACCGTCGGCTCGGCCGGCGGCCGCACCGATCCGACGCTGGTGCGGGTGCGCGACCTTTCCCGCACCGAGCACGACGCCATGCTGGCGCTGGTGCGCAAGAAGCTGCGCGGCGAGTTCAACTTCCCGAAGAACCCGCAGCGCTATTTCGGCGTGCCGGCGGTCTACTCGCTGGAGAACGTGAAGTACCCGCAGCCGGACGGAAGCGTGTGCGGCCTGCGTCCGCAGCTGGGCGCCGATGCGGCGCTGAAGCTGGATTGCGGCGCCGGCCTGGGCGCGGCCACGCACATCACCGGCGCGTTCGCCTTCGCCGCCGCCGGCAAGGCGCTGGAGATGCTGCTCAAGCCGCGGGCAGGGGAGTAGGGGGTCCGCGACGCGCGTCCGATGCCGCCGGTGCCGCTGCTATGCCGCGGGCGGCAGGCCGAACAGGCGCTCGGCGTTGGCACTGGTGGCCGCGGCGATGGTTTCCGCATCCTGCCCGCGCAGGCGGGCCACCGTCTCCAGCACGGTGCGCAGCCGTGCCGGTTCGTTGCGTTGCCCGCGGTGCGCGGCGTCGGGCTGGTCGGGCGCGTCGGTTTCCAGCAGCAGGAACTCCAGCGGCATCGTCGCCACCAGCCGGTGCAGCCGCTGCGCGCGGTCGTAGGTCAGCGGACCGCCCAGGCCGATGAGGAAGCCGAGCTTCCACAGCTGCCGCGCCTGCTCCGGGCTGCCGGAGAAGCTGTGGACCACGCCGCGCAGGCGCGACGGCTGCCCCTGCGCCGCGCCGCCGATGCGCCGGATCGAGGCCACCACCGCGTCCACCGCGCGGCGCGCGTGCACGATCACCGGCAGCTCCGCGTCGCGCGCGATCCTCAGCTGGCCGTCGAAGTAGGCCTGCTGCGCGTCGCGGTCGAGGCCGTCCACGTAGAAATCCAGCCCGCATTCGCCCACCGCGGGCGGGCGCTCGCGGGCGATCCACTCCGCCAGCTCGTCCAGGTGCCCGGGCCGGTGTTCGGCCAGGAAGGTGGGGTGCAGCCCGTAGGCCGGGTGCAGGCCGGGATGCGCGCGGCAGACCGCGCGCAGCTTCGGCCAGCTGGCCGCGGTGACCGCAGGCACCACCTGCCTGCGCACGCCGGCCTCGCGCGCGCGCCGCACCACCTGCGCGCGGTCCGGGTCGAACTCGTCCGCGTCCAGGTGGCAGTGGCTGTCGACCAGCTCCATGCGTCAGCGGCGGTCGGGCAGGGGCGGCGGGTCCTTGCGGCCCTTCCAGTTGGCCAGCAGCAGCGTGCCCAGGCCGAGCACGATCTCGTCCAGGAACGGAACCGGGTCGAACGGCCACAACACGCTGATGGCGAACGCGGCGGCGGTCAGCTTGAACAGGGTGGGGAAGCGCAGGCGGCGCGCCCATTCCAGGAACGGCAGCAGGAGCGGATTGGCCATCGCGGCGGCTCGCTGTGGACTGGCGCGAAAGCTACCACGGCGCCGCGGATGCGGCGTGCGCAGGCGCACCCGACGCGCTCCGGGTCCTGTTCAGGTTGGCCGTGATGCAATGCGGCCATCGGTTGAAGTGCGGGGTCTTCCCGCGAGGAGCACGGCCATGAAACAAGCCACGACCGTCCTGGTCGCCGTCGGTGCGCTGCTGGTCGGCGGCATCGCCACCGCGGCCTTCATGAACAACCGCGACAGCCGGCCCGATGCGGTGCTGGCGACCGATCCTTCCGACCCGAGCCTGGCCCTGGACGACGCCTCGCGCGACGCGCTGCGCACCGGCGGGCTGGCGTACGCGGACATCGTGCGCGTCGATCCGGTCACCGAGAAGGAGAAGGTCTACGCCACCGTGATCGGCAGCGAGCCGGTGCGCGAGACCAGCCAGACCAGCGTCCCGCACGAGGTGTGCGAGGACGTGGTGGTGGAGGAGCGCCTGCCCGAGCGCGACGGCAACGTCGGCGGCACCGTGGCCGGCGCGGTGATCGGCGGCCTGCTGGGCAACCAGGTCGGCGGCGGCAGCGGCAAGAAGGCCGCCACCGCGGCCGGCGCCATCGCCGGCGGCGTCATCGGCAACCAGGTGGACAAGCGCCACGTCGGCGGCCGCGTGGTCGCCCGCACCGAGCGCCAGTGCCACACCGAGAACGCGGTGTCCGAGTCCACCCGCGTGACCGGCTACAACGTCACCTACCGCAACGCCGACGGGACCACCGGCACCATGCGCATGGCCAGCAAGCCGGGCAGCCGCGTGGCCATGGGCACCACCGACAAGGTGGTCGGCTACGACGTGACCTACCGCTACGAGGGCCAGGAGGGCACCCTGCGCCTGTCCGAGAAGCCCGAATCCGACCGCCTGCCGGTGATCGACGGCAAGGTCGTCACCGCCACGGCGGTGATGGAACCGGAGGAGGGCGCCAGCCGGCAGTGAGCCGCGCGGGCGACGCGTCACCGGAAGGCCGGCCCTGTGCCGGCCTTCTTTTTTGCATCGCGCATTGCCCCCGGTGCGGGGCGGGCCGATACAATCGCAACCAATTTCCCAGACGACGCCCCTGCCATGGCCCTGTCCGCCTACGACCTGTTCGACATGCGTTCCCAGCTCAGCGAGGAGGAGCGCGCCGTGCAGGAGGCGGTGGCGCGGTTCACCGACGAGCGGGTGCTGCCGATCATCGGCGACTGCTTCGACCAGGGCCGTTTCCCGATGGAGCTGGTGCCGGAGATCGCCTCGCTGGGCCTGCTGGGCTCCTCGCTGCCCGAGGAATACGGCTGCGCCGGCCTCAACGCGGTCAGCTACGGCCTGATCTGCCAGGAGCTGGAACGCGGCGACAGCGGCCTGCGCAGCTTCGTCAGCGTGCAGTCCTCGCTGTGCATGTACCCGATCCACGCCTACGGCAGCGAGGAACAGCGCCGCCGCTGGCTGCCCGACATGGCCGCCGGCAAGGTCATCGGCTGCTTCGGCCTGACCGAGCCGCACGGCGGCTCCGACCCGGCCAACATGAAGACCCACGCCCGGCGCGACGGCGGCGACTGGGTGCTCAACGGTTCCAAGATGTGGATCACCAACGGCAACCTGGCCGACATCGCCATCGTCTGGGCGCAGACCGACGAAGGCATCCAGGGCTTCGTGGTGGAGAAGGGCATGGCCGGCTTCACCGCGCAGGAGATCAAGCACAAGATGTCGCTGCGCGCGTCGGTGACCAGCGCGCTGTACTTCGACAACGTGCGCGTGCCCGACGCCAACCGCCTGCCCAACGTCAAGGGCCTCAAGGGCCCGCTGGGCTGCCTGACCCAGGCGCGCTACGGCATCACCTGGGGCCCGATCGGCGCAGCCATCGCCTGCCTGGACGAGGCGCTGAACTATTCCAGGGAGCGCATCCTGTTCGGCCGGCCGGTCGCCGCCACGCAGAGCGCGCAGATCAAGCTGGCGGACATGGCCCGGCGCATCACCCTGGCGCAGCTGCTGTCGCTGCAGCTGGGCCGGCTGAAGGACGCCGGCGCCATGCAGCCGCAGCAGGTGTCGCTGGCCAAGTGGAACAACTGCCGCATGGCCATCGACATCGCCCGCGAGTGCCGCGACCTGCTGGGCGGGGCCGGCATCACCACCGAGCACGCCGCCATCCGCCACGCGCTGAACCTGGAGTCGGTGATCACCTACGAGGGCACCGAGACCGTGCACCAGCTGGTGATCGGCCGCGAGCTGACCGGCATCAACGCCTTCTGATCGCACCCGCGCGCCTGGCGCGCGGGCAGGGGACCGCCATGCACCGGCAACCGCCGCAGCTGGAAACCGCACGCCTGCTCCTGCGCCTGCCGCAGGCGGAGGATTTCGAGGCCTGGGCCGCGTTCAAGGCCGACGAGGAGGCCAACCGCTTCATCGGCGGCACCGAGCCGCGCGCCGTGGCCTGGCGCGGCCTGGCCGCGATGGTGGGTGCCTGGTCGCTGCGCGGCTTCGCCATGTTCTCGGTGATCGAGAAGGAGAGCGGGCGCTGGGTCGGCCGGGTCGGCCCGTGGCAGCCGGAAGGCTGGCCCGGCACCGAGGTCGGCTGGAGCCTGGTGCGCGAACGCTGGGGCCGCGGCTACGCCACCGAGGCGGCCACCGCGTGCATCGACTGGGCCTTCGACGCGCTGGGCTGGGACGAGGTGATCCACACCATCGCGCCGGACAACCACGGCTCCAAGGCCGTGGCCGCCAGGCTGGGCTCGCGCTTCCTGCGCATGGGCCGGCTGCCCGAGCCCCACCACGACAAGGCCGTCGAGATCTGGGGCCAGTCGCGCGTGCAATGGCGCGCGCGTCGCCTGCCGCAGGCATGACCCCGTCCACCGCCGGCCACGCGTCGCCGCGCCTTCCCTGACCCGATGAACCGCATGAGCACCCAGCAGACCCCGATCCCGGCCTGGAAGAAAGGCATCAACCGCGCCGAGATCTGCGACCGCAACTTCACCGAGTTCGTCCGCGCCTGGGATGGCGCGCCGCGCCAGCGGCCCGGCGACGGCGCGCCGGTGCTGCCCGGCAGCGGGCTCGACGCGCGCGGCTTCCGCGAGCTGTTCGAATCGCAGCTGATCAGCCGCCACCTGGATCTGATGGCGCGCGTGCTGCGCGTGCAGAACAAGGTCTTCTACACCATCGGCAGCAGCGGCCACGAGGGCAACGCCATGGTGGCGCGGCTGGCGCGGCACACCGATCCGGCCTTCCTGCACTACCGCTCCGGTGGATTCATGGCCGAGCGCTTACGCAAGCTGCCGGGCATGGACCCGGTGATGGATTCGGCGCTGAGCTTCGCCGCCAGCGCCGAGGACCCGGCCTCCGGCGGCCGGCACAAGGTCTGGGGCAGCAGGCCGCTGTGGGTGCTGCCGCAGACCTCGACCATCGCCTCGCACCTGCCCAAGGCGCTGGGCACGGCCATCGCCATCGAACAGGCGCGGCGCATCGGCCACGCGCTGCCGGTGCCGGAGGACAGCATCGCCATCTGCTCCTTCGGCGACGCCAGCGCCAACCATGCCACCGCCCAGACCGCGTTCAACGCCGCGGCCTGGACCGCCTACCAGAAGCTGCCGGCCCCGGTGCTGTTCGTGTGCGAGGACAACGGCATCGGCATCTCGGTGAAGACGCCGGATGGCTGGATCGGCAACCGCTTCCGCCACATGCCGGGGCTGGACTACTTCCACGCCGACGGCCTGGACCTGGCCGCCGGCTACGGCGCCGTGGCCGAAGCCGTGGAGCATTGCCGGCGCACGCGGCGGCCGACCTTCCTGCACCTGCGCACCACGCGGATCATGGGCCACGCCGGCACCGACTTCGAGGTGGAATGGCGCAGCATCGAGGAACTGTGCGCGGTGGAGGCCACCGACCCGCTGCTGCGCAGCGCCGCCATCGCCCTGGAGTCCGGGCTGATGGCCCGGGACGAGGTGCTGGAACTCTACGAGGCCATCCGCCGCCGCTGCTTCGCCGCCGCCGAGGAGGCCGACCGCCGCCCCCGGCTCGAGGCGCTGGAGGAGGTGGTCGCGCCGCTGGCGCCGTACACGCCGGCGGCGGTGCAGGCCGAGGCCGCGCGCGCGGACTACGGTGCGCGCCGCCTGGCCGTGTTCGGCGGCGAGGAGAAGCTGCCCGAGCGCCAGCCGCCGCGCCACCTGGCCATCCAGATCAACCAGGCCCTGCACGACCTGATGGCCAAGTACCCGGAGTCGCTGCTGTTCGGCGAGGACGTGGCGCAGAAGGGCGGGGTCTACACCGTGACCAGGGGCCTGCACCGCACGTTCAAGGGCAGCCGCGTGTTCAACACGCTGCTGGACGAGACCATGATCCTGGGCCTGGCGCAGGGCTACGCCAACATGGGCATGCTGCCGCTGCCGGAGATCCAGTACCTGGCCTACTTCCACAACGCCTGCGACCAGGTCCGCGGCGAGGCCTGCTCGCTGCAGTTCTTCAGCAACGACCAGTACCGCAACCCGATGGTGGTGCGCATCGCCGGCCTGGGCTACCAGCGCGGCTTCGGCGGGCACTTCCACAACGACAACTCGATCACCGCCCTGCGCGACATCCCCGGCCTGGTGGTCGGCTGCCCCTCGCGCGGCGACGACGCGGCGGCGATGCTGCGCACCCTGGCCGCGCTGGCGAAGGTGGACGGGCGGGTGAGCGTGTTCCTGGAGCCGATCGCCCTGTACATGACCAAGGACCTGCACGAGCCCGGCGACGGCCAGTGGCTGTTCCCGTACCCGGCGCCGGACCAGGCCATGCCGCTGGGCGAGGGCCGCGTCTACGGCGAGGGTCACGACGACCTGGTCATCATCACCTACGGCAACGGCGTGCCCATGAGCCTGCGCGCGGCGCGCCGGATCGAGGCCGCCCACGGCTGGAAGACGCGCGTGGTGGACCTGCGCTGGCTGGTGCCGCTCAACGAGGAGTTCATCCGCGCCCAGGCGGCCGGCGCGCGGCGCCTGCTGGTCGTGGACGAGGGGCGCCGCAGCGCGGGCGTGGGCGAGGGCGTGGTCACCGCCATCATCGAGGGCGGCTTCGGCGGGCGTCCCTTCCGGCGCGTGGTCGGCGCGGACACCTATACCCCGCTGGCCGGCGCCGCCTTCCTGGTGATCCCGGGCGAGGACGACATCGTCGCCGCGGCGGCGGAACTGGCGGGCTGAACGCGGCCGCGCCCGCCGCCGCGGACGCCGCGTCTTCACCCGGCGCGCGCACCCCGGCGCCTAGCATCGGCGGCCTGTCCCCACGGGAGTCGAGGCCATGGACAAGCGCAGGGTGGTCGTCTTCGTCGGCAGCCTCCGCAAGGAGTCCTTCAACCGGCAGCTGGCGCGCGCGCTGGAGCGCCTGGGCGAGGACCGGCTGGAGTTCGACTACGTCGACCTGGCCGGGTTGCCGTTCTACAACCAGGACTTCGACGGCGACTACCCGGCCGAGGGCACGGCGCTGAAGGAGCAGGTCCGCAGTGCCGACGCGGTGCTGTTCGTCACCCCCGAGTACAACCGCTCGATGCCGGGCGTGCTGAAGAACGCCATCGACCTGGCCTCGCGCCCGTATGGCGACAGCGCCTTCGCCCGCCTGCCCGCGGCCGTCATCGGCACCTCGCCCGGGGCCATCGGCACCGCCCTGGCGCAGCAGCACCTGCGCAGCGTGCTGCTGTACCTGGACATGGCGGTGATGCCCCAGCCCGAAGCCTACGTGCAGT
>DASRYN010000386.1:0-3949 GCA_035687185.1 Pseudoxanthomonas sp.
CGCTGCAGCTCGGCCTGCAGCTGTTCCACCGTCTGCTCCAGGCTGCGCGGCCCGGCGTCCGCCGGCTGCCGCAGCGCCTGCGGCGTGCCGACCAGGGCATACAGCGCCAGCGTCGCCAGCGCCAGCGCGGCCACCGCGCCACCCAGCGGCCAGCGCGGCGCGCGCCACAACGGCCACAGCACCCAGGCCAGCACCGCCACGCCGATCGCAGTGGCCGCCAGCACGAACGGCAGGGTGGCGTCGCTCACCATTCCTGTTCTCCGTCCTCGCTCGCCGCGCCGCGCGCGGCGGCGGCGCGGCGGCGCACGATGCGCCACACCGCCAGGCCGCCGCCCAGCAGCACCAGCCCCGGGCCGAACCACAGCAGCCAGGTGTGCGTGTCCACCGCCGGCCGGTACAGCACGAACTCGCCGTACCGCTCCACCAGGAAGCGCTTGATGTCGGCATCGCCATGGCCCTGGCGCATCAGCGCCAGCACTTCGCGGCGCATGTCGTGCGCGATCTGCGCGTTGGAGTCGGCCAGCGACTGGTTCTGGCACATCACGCAGCGCAGCTCGGCGGTGAGGCGGTGGAAGCGCGCCTCCTCGGCGGCGTCGCGGAACCGCAGCGGCGAGGCGTCGCCGGCGGGCTGCGCGTGCGCGGCCGCGCCGAGCGCCAGGCCCAGCGCCAGCAGCAGCGCGCGCAGCACGGCGCTCACCGCGCGCGCTCCGCCTGTTCCAGCGCCGGCAGCAGCTGCCCGCGCACGACCTGCTCGGTCAGCGGGCCGGTGTGCTTCCAGCGCACGATGCCGGCGCCGTCCACCAGGAAGGTCTCCGGCGCGCCGGCCACGCCCCAGTCCAGGGCATGGCGGCCTTCCTGGTCGGCCACGACCACGAAGAAGGGGTTGCCGAACCGTTCCAGCCAGCGCAGGGCGTCGGCCGGTTCGTCCTTCCAGTTGTAGCCGACCACGCGCACGCGCTTGGTCTGGGCGAAGGCGGTCAGTACCGGGTGCTCGTCGCGGCAGGCGGCGCACCAGCTGCCCCAGACGTTGAGCACGTAGGGCGCGCCGCGCAGGTCGGCCGAGCCGAAGCGGACGGACGGGTCGTGCAGCACCGGCAGCGCGAACTGCGGCGCAGGCTTGCCGATCAGGGCCGAGGGCAGCACGTCGCGGTCGGCGTCGCCCGAGCGCAGCACGCCGTACAGCATCAGCCCGACCAGGCCGAGGAAGAAGAGCGCGCCGATGACGATGGCCACCGGCGGCAGGCCCGGCGGGCGCGGCGCGTGCTGCGGGGTGTCCTGCGGAGCGGTCATGCGGCTTTCTCCGGTTGTCGGCGGAAACGGCGGTCGGCGGCGGCGACCAGCCCGCCGAGCGCCATCAGCAGCGCGCCGGCCCAGACCCAGCGCACGAAGGGCTTGATGTGCACGCGCACCGCCCAGGCGTCGCCGCCCAGCGGCTCGCCCAGGGCCACGTACACGTCGCCGGCCAGGCCGGGGAGGAGGCCGACCTCGGTCATGACCTGGCCGCCGCTGGCGTAGGCGCGCTTCTCCGGGTGCAGCAGCGCCAGCGGGCGGTCGTCGCGCAGCACGCGCACCCGGCCGCGGTCGGCCAGGTAGTTGGGGCCCTGGACCTGCTCCACGCCCTCGAAGACGAACGCATGGCGGCCGACCTCCAGGGTCTGCCCCGGGCGGAGGGCGACCTCGCGCTGGACGTTCTGCGCCTCCACCAGCAGCGCCCCCGCCAGGAACACGGCGATGCCCAGGTGGGCCAGGACCATGCCCCACATCTCGGCGGTCATGCGCCCGCTGTTGCGCAGCCTGCCCCAGGCGAAGCGCAGCGTGCCCAGGCCCACCCAGGCGGCGCCGGCCACGCCCAGCGCGGTCTTCCAGGCGCCCTGGGGGGCGGTGAAGTACGCGGCCACGCCCAGGCCGGCGGCCACGCCCAGCCACGGCAGCAGGGCGGCGGCCAGGCGCGAGGGCTGCTCGCGCTGCCAGCGCGCGAGCGGGCCGAACGGGACCAGCGCCACCAGCGGCGCCATCAGCACGAAGAACAGCAGGCCGAAGTAGGGCGGGCCGACCGATATCTTGCCCATGCCCAGCGCGTCGGCCAGCAGCGGGTAGAGCGTGCCCAGCAGCACCATGGCGCAGGCGCTGGCCAGCAGCAGGTTGTTGAGCAGCAGCAGGGTCTCGCGCGAGGCCGCCTGGAAGGCGGCGCCCGCTTCCAGGCGGCCGGCGCGCAGCGCGTACAGCAGCAGCGACGCGCCGATCACCACGCACAGGAACGCCAGGATGAACAGCCCGCGGGAAGGGTCGGCGGCGAAGGAGTGCACGCTGGTGAGCACGCCCGAGCGCACCAGGAAGGCGCCCAGCAGCGACAGCGAGAACGCGGCGATGGCCAGCAGCAGGGTCCAGCCGGGGAAGCTGCCGCGCTTCTCGGTCACCGCCTGCGAGTGGATCAGCGCGGCGCCCACCAGCCACGGCATGAAGCTGGCGTTCTCCACCGGGTCCCAGAACCACCAGCCGCCCCAGCCCAGCTCGTAGTAGGCCCACCAGCTGCCCAGGGCGATGCCCACGGTGAGGAAGGCCCAGGCGATGTTGGTCCACGGCCGCGTCCAGCGCAGCCAGCGGGCGTCGATGCGGCCGTCCAGCAGCGCGGCGATGGCGAAGGCGAAGGGCACCGCGAAACCGACGTAGCCGGCGTACAGCATCGGCGGGTGGATGATCAGGCCCGGGTCCTGCAGCAGCGGGTTCAGGTCGCGTCCCTCGGCCGCGGCCGGCAACAGCCGCGCGAACGGGTTGGAGGTGAAGATGAGGAACGCGAGGAAGCCCGCCGCGACCACGCCCATCACGCCCAGCACCCGCGCCACCACCGGCTGCGGCAGCGCACGCGAGAAGCGCGCCACGGCCGAGGTCCACAGCGCCAGCACCAGCGTCCACAGCAGCAGCGAACCCTCGTGCGCGCCCCACACCGCCGAATAGCGGTAGATCATCGGCAGCAGGGAGTTGGAGTTCTCGGCCACGTACTTGACCGAGAAATCCTGCGACACGAACGCCCAGGTGAGGATCGCGAACGCCCCGGCCAGCAGCAGCAACTGCGCGTGCGCCGCCGGGCGCGCCACCGCCATCCACGCCGCGTTGCCGCGCTGGGCGCCGGCCAGCGGCAGCACGCTCTGCAGCAGCGCCACCAGCAGCGCAAGCACCAGCAGCACTTGGCCCAGTTCAGGCAGCATGCGCGCCCCCGCGCCGGCCCCGGCCGGCCACCGCCGTGGGCATCAAGGCGCCTTCTCCGCCGCCGGCGCCTGCACGTCGTGCTTCCTGTGCGCGATGCCCATCTTGTCGGCCACTTCCTTGGGCATGTAGTTCTCGTCGTGCTTGGCCAGCACGTTCTCGGCCACGAACACGCCGCCCTGCATGCGGCCGGTGGCGACCACCGCCTGCCCTTCGCGGAACAGGTCCGGCAGGAGCCCGGTGTAGACCACGGGCAGCTGCGCGTCGCCGTCGGTGACGCGGAAATGCGATTCCAGCGAGCCGTCCTCGCGGCGGAAGGAGCCTTTCTCCACCATCCCGCCGAGGCGGAAGCGGGCGCGCTCGCCGGCATCGCCGCGCAGCACCTCGGCCGGCGTGTAGAGATAGGCGACGTTGCGCTGCAGGGCCATGGCCACCAGCGCGGTGGTCGCGCCGGAGGCCAGCACCAGCAGCAGCACGAACAGCAGGCGGCGCTTGCGGGTGGGGTTCATCGGCTCAGCTCCGCGGCCGGATCGGCCGGCTTGCGCTCGCGGCGCGCGCGCAGGCGGGCGGCGCGCAGCTCGCGCCGCAGTTGCAGGCGCGGGGCCAGGAAGTCCCACAGCAGCACGGCGGCGAACACCGCGTAGGCGCCGATCACGTAGGGCAGATAGGTCATGCGGCGTCCTCGGCCAGCTTGCGCACCCAGTCGCGACCGGCCTCGCGGCGCAGGTTGTCGGCGCGGGCGCGG
>DASRYN010000387.1:0-4617 GCA_035687185.1 Pseudoxanthomonas sp.
AGTCCACCGCCGTGGCGCCCGGGCGCTGCATGCCCAGGTCCGCCCACACCGCCAGCGGCGGGCCGAACAGCTGCAGCGCCTGGTCGGCCAGGTGCGGCCCCAGGTCGTACCACAGCCCCGCGCCCGGGCCCTCGCGGTCGCGCCAGCGGTCCGGCACCTGCGGGCGGAAGCGGTCGAAGTGCGAATGCAGCTCGGCCACCTCGCCCAGCGCGCCGGCTTCCAGCAGCGCGCGCAGGGCCAGGAAATCCGCGTCCCAGCGCCGGTTGTGGAACGCGCTCAGCACCCGCCGCGCGCGCGCGGCCGCGGCGATCATCGCCCCGGCCTCGGCCGCGTCCAGCGCGAACGGCTTGTCCACCACCACGTGCTTGCCCGCCGCCAGCGCGGCCAGCGCCAGCGGCGCGTGGGTGTGGTTGGGAGTGGCCACCACCACCAGGTCGATGTCCGGGTCGGCGAAGGCCTGCATCGGGTCGGGCAGCACCCGTGCCTGCGGATGGCCGGCGGCGACCCGGGCCGGGTCGCTGGACACCACGGTGTGCAGCCGCAGTCCCGGCGTGGCGGACACCAGCGGCGCGTGGAAGACGCGGCCCGCCAGCCCGTAGCCGAGCAGGGCGACGTTGAGTTCGGTGCGCATCGGGACGCTCGCGGAAGAACCGCCGGCCATTACACGCGGCCGCCACGCCGCGTGGCAAGCGCGCTCACGGCGCTGAACCCCCTCCAACGCGCGCGCGGGGATTCACCGCTGCTGCACGGCACGCGGCCAAGACTGGCCGCACGTCAACGATGCGAGGAGGTGCACCATGCGCAGGCATCACGGGTTGCTGATCGCGGTGCTGGCCGCCCTGGGCCCGGGCGTGGCCCTGGCCAACGATCCGGACAGGCCGCGTCCGGCCGACCGCCAGGACCAGGAGCGCGCCGCCGAGCCGGCGAAGAACCCCGCCGCCGAACGCGACTCCAGCCAGCCGGTCAACGACACCTGGATCACCACCAAGGTCAAGTCCAGCCTGCTGGCCGACAACGACGTGTCCGGCCTGGACATCCAGGTCGATACCGTGGACGGCGTCGTCTACCTCAGCGGGACCGCCGACACCAAGGCCCAGGCCGACGCGGCCAAGCGCATCGCGCAGGGCATCGACGGCGTGACCCGCGTCGATGCTTCCGCGCTCAAGGTCGGCGGGCGCTGACCTGACCGCGCACGGTTGCTGGCGCCCGAGGTGACGACGGGACGCCAGGGCGGCGCGGGGCCATGCGGCCCCGCGCCGCTTTCTCTTGCACGCCGGCACCTGCCCGCGGCGCACGCGCAGCCGCACCGATGCGCCCCTGCCGGCCTGCGGCGTGCCCGCGCCGCCCGCGGGCGTTACATGCAGTTACATCGCCATCCGGCTGGCCGCAGCGGGGCCGTCCGCTAGAATCGGCGGCGTCCCCCGCCCGAAATCCCGGAACCGATGCCCATCGACGAACGAGTCGAATCCCTGCTCGCGCGCATGACCCTCGAGGAGAAAGTGGGGCAGCTGGGCGTCTTCGCCGACATGGTGCGGCCCTTCGCGCCGGACGTGAACCCGGAGACCAACGTCCGCAACGCCGCCGAGGTGCTGGACCAGGTCCGCGCCGGCCGGGTCGGCGCGCTGTTCAACGGCGTGGGCGCCGCGCAGGGCCGCGAGATCCAGCGCGTGGCGGTGGAGGAAAGCCGGCTCGGCATCCCGGTGCTGCTGGCCGCCGACGTCATCCACGGCATGCGCACCGTGTTCCCCATCCCGCTCGGCGAGGCCGCCAGCTTCGAGCCGGAACTGGCCGAGCGCACCGCGCGCGCCACCGCCATCGAGGCCACCGCCGCCGGCATCCACTGGACCTACGCCCCGGCGGTGGACATCGCCCGCGACCAGCGCTGGGGCCGCGGCGCCGAGGGCGCCGGCGAGGACACCGTGCTGGGCTGCGCCTTCGCGGCCGCCCGCGTGCGCGGCTTCCAGGGCCCCGACCTGCGCGCCCCCGACGCGCTGCTGGCCACGCCCAAGCACTTCGTGGGCTACGGCGCCGTGGCCGCGGGCATGGACTACAACTACGTCGAGATCGCCGACGGCACGCTGCGCGACGTGCACCTGCCGCCGTTCAAGGCCGCGCTGGATGCCGGCGCGCTGGCGGTGATGACCGCCTTCAACGACATCAACGGCGTGCCGGCCAGCGCCAACCACGCCCTGCTGACCGGCGTGCTGCGCGAGCAGTGGCGCTTCCCGGGGCTGGTGGTGTCGGACTACACCGCCGACATGGAACTGGTGGCCCACGGCTACGCCGAGGACGCGCGCGACGCCACCCGCCGCGCCTTCCTGGCCGGCATGGACATGAGCATGCAGAGCGGCTTCTACGCCGCGCACCTGCCGGCGCTGGTGGAATCGGGCGAGGTGCCGGTGGCGGCGCTGGACGAGGCCGTGCGCCGCGTGCTGTCGGTCAAGGCGGCCATCGGCCTGCTCGACGACCCCTACCGCTCGCTGGACCCGGAACGCGAGGCCGACACCTCCTGGCGCCCCGCGCACGAGGCGCTGGCGCGGGAGGCGGCGCGCCGCTCGATCGTGCTGCTGAAGAACGAGGGCGACGTGCTGCCGCTGCGGCGCGACGCCCGCATCGCCCTGGTCGGTCCGTTCGCGCGCGACCTGGACAACATCGAGGGTTGCTGGACGCTGTTCGGCGACCGCTCGCGCTACGTCAGCCTGGAGGCCGGCATCCGCGCCGCGCTGCCCGGCGGCGCGGCGCTGGAAGTGGTGGACGGCTGCGCGCTGGAGGCGCCGCTGGAAGGCGGGATCGAGGCCGCGGTGGCCGCCGCGCGCGCGGCCGACGTGGTGCTGCTGGCGGTGGGCGAGCCGCAGCGCTACAGCGGCGAGGCGCAGTCGCGCACGCAGATCGTGCTGCCGCCGGCGCAGCAGGCGCTGGCCGAAGCGGTGGCCGCCACCGGGACGCCGGTCGTGGTGCTGCTGCGCAACGGCCGCGCGCTGGCGCTGCAGGGCGCGGTGCGCGACGCGCAGGCGATCCTGGTGACCTGGTTCCTCGGCAGCCAGACCGGCCATGCGGTGGCCGACGTGGTGTTCGGCGACCACAGCCCGTCCGGCCGCCTGCCGGTGAGCTTCCCCTTCGATTCGGGCCAGCAGCCGTTCTTCTACAACCACCCGCGGACCGGCCGCCCGGAAACGCCGGAGATGTCCGAGTTCAAGGCGCGCTGGCGCGAATTCCCCAACGCGGCGCTGTATCCGTTCGGCCACGGCCTCGGCTACGGGCGCATCGAATACGGCCCCACGCAGGTGGATGCGGCCGCGCTGGCCTGGGATGGCGTGCTGACCGTGCGCGCCACCGTGCGCAACACCGGTGCCCGCGCCGCCGAGGAGGTGGTGCAGCTGTACGTGCACGACCGGGTGGCCAGCCGCGTGCGCCCGGTGCGCGAGCTGAAGGGGTTCCGCAAGCTGGCGCTGCAGCCCGGCCAGGCGCTGGAGGTGGCGTTCGAACTGCGCCGCGAACAGCTGGCCTTCACCCGCGCCGACGGCAGCCACGGCGCCGAGCCCGGCGCCTTCGACGTGTGGATCGCGCCGTCGTCCGCCGCGGGCGAGGCGGCGCGCTTCGAGCTGCTGCCACCCCGCTGAGGGGCGTCGCGCAGGAGCGCCGTGCCGCGGACGCGATGCGGTGGGCCGGGCGATCCGGGGAGGAGGCGCGACGGCGCCGTGGTCGCCGCCAGGGCCGGCGCCTGCCGCGCCGGTCCCTGTGGGGGCCCGCTTGCGGCGACCCTCCCGGCGCCGGCGCATGTGCACCTGCGATCCGTCGAGGCGCCATGGCGGCGCCAGGGCCCCGCAGGGCGGCGCCTGCGGCCCCGCGTGGCCGGCGCCGCTACGGACCGGCCGCCGCGCGCCTCATTGCCCGTGCGGTTCGCCGCGGCCCAGGGCGCGCTCCCAGGCGCGCTGCACGGCCAGGCGGGCGCGGTCCCAGTCCAGGCGCGAACTGCCCTTGGCCGCCTCCCATTCCTGGCGCAGCCGCGGTTCGGCGGCGTCGAAGTCCAGGTCCGGGTACAGGCTGCGGCCGGCGAAGCCGGTGCGATAGGCGGCGTCGTAGTCCTCGTAGCTGTCGCCCTCCAGGTAGTAGGGCTCGCTGCGGAACTGCTGGTTCCAGTAGCCGGAATCGGGGAAGGGCTCGACCGGCGTGCGGCCGGGAACCTGGTAGCCGGGCTGGTTCATCGCATGCCTCCAGTGCGTGGGGGTGGGTACACGATAGCGGCCGCCGCGTTAGCGCGGGCGTGGCGTGGCGTGAGCGCGCGGTTAGCGCGGGTCAGCTGACCGCGGTGGGCGCGTCGTAGGGCAGCGGCGTGGCGCCGGCGCGGACGATGGCGGCCTCGGCGGCGCGCGCGGCCTTCTCGTCGTCCGCGTCGACCACCAGCAGGATCTGCCCGGACGCGATCGCGTCCTCGAAGCGGCGACGCACCGGGTCGGGCACGGTCGCCCCGAACAGCGCCGACGACCAGCTGCCCACCAGGGCGCCCACCGCGGTGAGCAGGCCGGCCCCGGCCAGGGTGATGCCCAGCGCCGGCACCGCCACCGCGACCAGCCCGGCCACCAGGCCCACCGCGCCGCCGCCGGCGGCGCCGCGCAG
>DASRYN010000388.1:0-2387 GCA_035687185.1 Pseudoxanthomonas sp.
GGCCTACCAGGAACAACTGTCGGGCCACCAGGCGCCGATGCTGTACGCGATCTCGCTGCTGTTCGTGTTCCTGTGCCTGGCGGCGCTGTACGAGAGCTGGTCCATTCCGGTGGCGGTGCTGCTGGTGGTGCCGCTGGGCGCGCTGGGCGCGGTGATCTTCAGCATGCTGCGCGGCCTGCCCAACGACATCTTCTTCAAGATCGGCCTGATCACCATCATCGGCCTGGCGGCCAAGAACGCGATCCTGATCGTCGAGTTCGCGGTGCTCGAGCGCCAGAACGGCAAGACCCTGCGCGAGGCGGTGGTCGAGGCCGCGCGCCTGCGCTTCCGCCCGATCCTGATGACCTCCTTCGCGTTCATCATGGGCGTGGTCCCGCTGGCCATTTCCACCGGCGCCGGCGCCAACTCGCGCCACGCGATCGGCACCGGCGTGATCGGCGGCATGATGTTCGCCACCTTCCTCGGCCTGCTGCTGATCCCGGTGTTCTTCGTGGCCGTGCGCCGCGTGCTCGGCGACCGCATGGACGAGCCGTCCCGGGAGTGGCTGGCACGCCGGCGGGAGGGCGACACCCCCGCCGCGCACTGAGCGCCCGGTGTGGAACGCGAACGGCCCCGGCAGCCACTGCCGGGGCCGTTCCCTTTCCGCCCTGCCCGGCGACGCGGGCAGGAAAAAGGCCCGCCGGTTCGCGGCGGGCCCCCGGTTGCGACGGCCGGCCCAGGCCGGCGCCGGTCAGGCGATGGCCGCCTGGTAGCGGCGCTCGACCTCGTTCCAGTCGATGACGTTGTAGAACGCGCCGATGTAGTCAGGGCGACGGTTCTGGTACTTCAGGTAGTAGGCGTGCTCCCACACGTCCAGGCCGAGGATGGGGGTGTTGCCCTCCATCAGCGGGCTGTCCTGGTTGGCGGTGCTATCGACCACCACCTTCTTGTCCGGGGTGACGCTCAGCCAGGCCCAGCCGCTGCCGAAGCGGGTCAACGCGGCCTTGGTGAAGGCTTCCTTGAACTTCTCGAAGCCGCCCAGGTGCTGCTCGATGGCCTGCGCCACGCCGCCCTTGGGCTCGCCGCCGCCGTTGGGCGCCATGACCGTCCAGAACAGGCTGTGGTTGGCGTGGCCGCCGCCGTTGTTGCGCACCGGGCCCTGCAGGTTCTCCGGCAGCGTCTTGAGCCTGGACACCAGCTCCTCCACCGGCAGGTCGGCGTACTCGGTGCCTTCCAGGGCGGCGTTGACGTTGTTGATGTACGTCTGGTGGTGCTTGGTGTGGTGGATTTTCATCGTCTCCGCATCGATGTGCGGCTCGAGCGCATCGTAGGCGTAAGGCAGTTCGGGGAGGGTATAGGCCACTGCGTGTCTCCTTGTGAGTCTCGGCCCGGCGGGCCCGGGCGCTGCGGGAAACAGTGTAGGGACGCCCGCGCGCATTACCAAGTGCGCGCGCGATACGGGCGCGGATGCGCCGCCGGGACGTGCAGCGTGCGCGCCGCGCGGTTCGTCCCGCGTGAAACCGCCGCTCAGCGCGGCGCGAGGTGCGCGGCCAGCCGCTCCAGCTGCAGGGCCAGCACCCCGTCCACCGCCGGCGCCAGCTTCTCCAGCCCGCCCGGCACGTAGCCGCCGGCGCGGTAATGCAGCGTCACGCGGGTGCCGCCTTCGGCCGGCTCCAGCCGCCACTCCATCGCCCCGTGCAGGCCCATGCCCTGCAGTGGGCCCAGGCCGCCGGTCAGCCGCAGCGTGCGGCCGGGATCGACGAAGACGACCTGCATGTGCATGGCCTGCCGGCCGTCGGCGCCGGTCTCGCAGAAGCAGCCGCCGGCGCGGGCGTCCAGCGTCAGCCTCGAGGCCGCGCCCCACCAGCTGTGGTCCTTGGACCACCAGCGGTCGACCTCGCCCACCAGCGCCTGCCACACCGCGTCCGGCGGCCGGGCCACGGTGCGCGCGTTCTCGACGGTGAAGCCGGCCGCCGCCGCGTCCCGGACTTCGGCGGCCGCGGGAAAGGCGGCCAGCAGCAGCGGCCAGGCGAACCAGCGGCGCCGCGCGGGCGGACGGTGCATTGCGATCTCCGGCAGTGGGACGCCACGGTGTACGCTCCCGCGGCCCGGCCGGCAAGTGCCGGCTCAGCCGTCCAGTTCCGCCCAGCGGGCGTAGGCCTGGTCCAGCGCCTCCTGGGTGGCCGCCATGCGCTGGGCGTGCGCGGCCACCGCGCCGGCGTCCTGCTGGTAGAAGCCCGGCTCGGACATGGCCGCGGCCAGCGCCGACAGCTCGGCCTCCAGCGCCTCGATGCGCGCCGGCAGCTGTTCCAGCTCGCGCGCGTCCTTGTAGCTGAGCTTGCGCCTGCCGGTGCCGGGCTGCGACGCGGGCGCCGGGGCCTGCGCCGGCGTCGGCGCAGGCGTGGACG
>DASRYN010000389.1:0-3978 GCA_035687185.1 Pseudoxanthomonas sp.
CGCCCGCCCCGGTCCCGGCCAACGACGAGCAGCTGGCGGCCATGCGCGAGGAACTGGCGCAGATGCGGCAGATGATCGAGCGCGAAATGCACCGCCTGACCGACGAGCGCCTGCGTGGCTCGCCGGTCCGGCTGCAAGCCATGGAGCTGATGGAGGACTACGGCTTCGACGCCGGCATCACCCGCGACGTGGTCCTGCAGCTGCCCCCGGACACCCCGCCGCACCGGGGCCGCGGCCTGATGCTGGGCCTGATCTCCCGTGCCCTGCCGGTGTGCCCGGTCGATCCGCTCGAGCAGGGCGGCGTGATCGCCCTGGTCGGCCCGACCGGCGCCGGCAAGACCACCACCATCGCCAAGCTGGCCGCGCGCTTCGTCGCCGAGCACGGCCCCCGCGACATCGCCCTGGTGACCACCGACACCGCCCGCATCGGCGGGCGCGAGCAGCTCCACGGCTACGGCCGCCAGCTGGGCATCGCCGTGCACGAGGCCGACAGCGACGCGGCGCTGATCCAGTTGCTGCAGCGCCTGCAGGACTACCGCGTGGTGCTGGTGGACACCGCCGGCCTGGGCCAGCGCGACCGCGCCCTGGCCAGCCAGCTCAACTGGCTGCGCGCCGCCCGCCAGGTCAGCACCCTGCTGGTGCTGCCGGCCAACTCCCATTACGCCGACCTGGACGAGGTCGTGCGCCGCTTCGGCGCCGCCCGCCCGCAGGGCGTGGTGCTGACCAAGGTGGACGAGACCGGCCGGCTGGGCAGCGCCCTGTCGGTGGTGGTCGACCACCAGCTGCCCCTGACCTGGATCGCCGACGGCCAGCGGGTTCCGGAGGACCTGCACCGGGCCAACGCGGCCAGCCTGGTCCTGCGCCTTGAAGATCTGCGGCGCGCTGCCGATAAGCCGAACATCCCGGAGCACGACCATGCTGCCGCGTGAGCCCCGACGCCAGACCATGCCCGCCGCCAACACGCCATTGACCCCCGTCCGCAGCATCGCCGTCACCGGTGGCAAGGGCGGCGTGGGCAAGACCAACCTGTCGGTCAACCTGGCCGCCTCGCTGGCCGGGCTGGGCAAGCGCACCCTGCTGCTGGACGCCGACCTGGGCCTGGCCAACGTCGACGTGCTGCTGGGCCTGTCGCCGCAGTACACCCTGGCCGACCTGGTGGCGGGCCGCTGCGAGCTGGAGGACGTGATCCTCGAAGGTCCGGCGGGCATGCTGGTGGTGCCCGCCGCCTCCGGCCGCCGGCACATGGCCGAGCTGCAGCCGGCCCAGCACGTGGGCCTGGTCAACGTGTTCAACGACCTGCAGCGCGAGCTGGACATCCTGGTGGTGGACACCGCCGCCGGCATCACCGACAGCGTGCTGACCTTCTGCCAGGCCGCGCAGGACGCGGTGGTGGTGGTGTGCGACGAGCCGGCCTCGATCACCGACGCCTACGCCCTGATCAAGGTGCTGTCCCGCGAGCGCGGGGTGGACCGGGTGCAGGTGGTCGCCAACATGGTGCGCAGCCCGGCCGAGGGCCGCGGGCTGTACGACAAGCTGGCGCGGGTGTGCGAGCGTTTCCTCGGCGACGTCTCGCTCAACTACCTGGGCGCGGTGCCGCAGTGCGACTGGCTGCGCATGGCCGTGCAGCGGCAGCAGGCCGTCGCCACCGCCTACCCCGCCAGCCCTTCGGCGCGGGCCATCGCGGAGATCGCCCGGCGCGCGGCGCGCTGGCAGCCGCCGTCGGCGCCGCGCGGCAACATCGAGTTCTTCGTCGACCGGATGATCCGGCAGGGGGCGGTCGCATGAACCTGGCCGCCGCCGAATACCGCGCCGTGCAGCGCGCCAGCGCCGGCGACTGCGTGACCCGCCACGCCGACCTGGTGCGGCGCATCGCCCACCACCTGGCCGCGCGCCTGCCGGCCAGCGTGGAGATCGACGACCTGATCCAGTCCGGCATGATCGGCCTGATCGAGGCCTCGCGCAGCTACGACCCCGAGCAGGGCGCCTCGTTCGAGACCTACGCCTCGATCCGCATCCGCGGCGCCATGATCGACGAGATCCGGCGCGGCGACTGGGTGCCGCGTTCGGTCCACCGCCGCGCCCGCGACGCCGCCGCGGCCGTGCGCGAGATCGAGCAGGCCACCGGCCGCGCGGCCACGCCGCAGGAAGTCGCCGCGCGCCTGGACATGCCCCTGCCCGAGTACCTGCGCCTGCTGGAGGACGCCTCGCGCGGCCAGGTGCTGAGCCTGGACTCGCACGTGGAGGACCACGGCGAGGTGCAGGTGCACAGCGGCGGCCCGACCCCGCAGCAGGCGCTGGAGCGCAGCGACTTCGGCCGCGAGCTGGCCGCCGCCATCGGCCAGCTGCCCGAGCGCGAGCAGCTGGTGCTGTCGCTGTACTACGAGCAGGAACTGAACCTGAAGGAAATCGGCGCCGTGCTCGGCGTCAGCGAGTCGCGCGTGTGCCAGATCCACGGCCAGGCCGTGCTGCGCCTGCGCGGCAGGCTGTCGGACTACGAGTCGCGCGACGCCGGCCTGGAAGACGGCTGAGTCCCCCGAACCCGCACCACCACTGGAGTACGAAGTGAACAAGAACATGCGCATCCTGATCGTGGACGACTTCTCGACGATGCGTCGCATCGTCAAGAACCTGCTCAACGATCTGGGTTACAGCAACACCGCCGAGGCCGACGACGGCCACAGCGCGCTGGCGGCCCTGCGCTCGGCCCCGTTCGACTTCGTGGTCACCGACTGGAACATGCCCGGCATGACCGGCATCGAGCTGCTGCGCGCCATCCGCGCCGACGAGAAGCTCAAGACCCTCCCCGTGCTGATGGTCACGGCCGAGGCCAAGCGCGAGCAGATCATCGAGGCGGCGCAGAACGGCGTGAACGGCTACATCATCAAGCCGTTCACCGCGCAGACCCTGGAAGAGAAGCTCGGCAAGATCTTCGAGCGCCTGGCGGCCACCGCATGAACGCCGCCGCCGAGTCGCCCGAGCGCAGCGCGCTGATCCAGCGCCTGCACGACGCCCTGGACGCGCTGGAGCGCGGCGACGAGAGCGCGCTGCGCGCCGAGATCGACGCCCTGGCCGCCGCCCGCACCCGCCCGCTGGTGCAGGGCCTGGGCCGCCTTGCGCGCGAGCTGAGCCAGGCGCTGGGCGAGCTGCCGGCCGCTGGCGCCCACGCCGGCGAGCTGGACGACGCCTGCGCCCGCCTGGACCACGTGGTGGCCATGACCGAGCAGGCCAGCCACCGCACCCTGGACCTCACCGAGTCCTGCCGCGGCCTGGTCGAGCAGCTGCAGCGCACCGGCCTGGACGACTCGCAGCAGGCGCTGCTCGGGCAGATCCGCGGCCAGCTCTCGGAAATGGCGCTGGCGCAGAGCTACCAGGACCTGACCGGGCAGATCATCCGCCGCGTGGCCGGCATCGTGCGCCGCGTGCACGAGGGTTTCGGCGCGCTCGGCCTGCCGCCCCGCGAGGACGCGCGCGACCCGGCGCTGTCCGGCCCCGCGGTGGCCGGGCTGGACCGCCACGCCGTGTCCCAGGACGACGCCGACGCCCTGCTCTCCGGCCTGGGCCTGTGACGCCATGAGCGGGGTGACGCCGGAAATCGCCGCCGATTTCGTCGTCGAGGCGCAGGAGATCCTGGACCGCCTTGGCGAGCAGCTCGTCGCCCTGGAGCAGGCGCCGGACGACCGCGACCAGCTCAACGCGGTGTTCCGCGGCTTCCACACCCTCAAGGGCGGCGCCGGCTTCCTCGGCGTGCAGCCCATGGTCGAGCTGTGCCACGCCGCCGAGGAGACCCTGGGCGCGGCCCGCGCAGGCCAGGCGCGGCTGGAGGCCCAGCACTTCGACGCCGCCCAGCGCTCGCTGGACTGGCTGCAGAGCATGCTCGACGCGCTGTCCGCCGGCACCGAGCCCGAGCACGCCCCGCCGGAGCTGATCGCCCAGTTCGACATCGACGCCGCCGCACCGGTGCCCGCCCCCGCGCCGGCG
>DASRYN010000390.1:0-27672 GCA_035687185.1 Pseudoxanthomonas sp.
GGACCTGCCATGACATCGCTGAGCCGCCGCAGACTGCTCCTGGCCGGCGCGGGCGCCGCCTGCGCGCTGCCGCTGGCCGCCGCCGGCCGCGCCTTCGCCGGCGACGCCGCGGGCACCGGCGCCGCCCGGCTGCTGACCGCCACCGACGTGCACGTGTCCGACTACCCGACGGTGGAGGCGGTGCGCTGGATCGGCCAGACCCTGCGCGAGCGGACCGGCGGCCGCCTGGACATCCGCCTGTACCACTCCGGCCAGCTTGGCCGCGAGGCCGAGGCCATCGACATGGCGCGCTTCGGCGCCATCGACATCACCCGCGTCTACTCCGGCGCGCTGAACAACGCCTTCCCGCTGACCCGCGCGCTGTGCCTGCCCTACGTGTTCGACTCGGTGGCGCACATGCGCCACGCGCTGGACAACGGCGTGGCCGAGGCGGTGCTGCGCGGCTTCGAGTCGCGCGACCTGGTCGGCCTGGCGGTGTACGACAGCGGCGCGCGCTGCTTCTACAACACCCGCCACCCGATCGTCACGCCCAGGGACATGCATGGCCTGAAGCTGCGCGTGGCCTCCTCGGACATCTTCATCGAGCTGGTGCGCCTGCTGGGCGCCAACCCGACGCCGATGTCGCTCGGCGACACGTTCTCCGGCATGGAGACGCACATGATCGACGGCGCCGAGAACAACATGCGCAGCTTCCATTCCAGCCGCCACTTCGAGGCCGCGCGCTACTGGTCGCAAAGCGAGCATTCCTACGCGCCGGACATCCTGCTGGTCTCGCGCGCCACGCTCGAGTCGCTCTCGCCGGCCGACCGCCGGCTGCTGCTGGAGACCGCGCGCGCCTCGGTGCCGGTGATGCGGCAGCTGTGGGACGCTTCGGAGGACCGCGCCCGCCAGGCCGTGGTCGACCACGGCATCCTGGTCAACGAGGTCGACATGGCCGCCTTTCGCGCGGCGGCGCGCCCGCTGCGCGACTCCTACCTGCGCGATCCCGCGATCGCCGCCCTGCACCGTCGCATCCGCGACCTCGCCTGAGCCTGGAAACCGCGATGTCCGAAGCCTCGACCGTCACGCCGGCCAGCGCGCCCCAGCGCGCGCTGGGCCTGATCGCCGACCTCGCCATCGGCATCGCCGCCGCCTCGCTGCTGGGGCTGGTGGTGGTGCAAGGCTGGCAGGTGATCGCTCGCTACGTCCTCAACGATTCGCCGAGCTGGACCGAGCCGGTGACCCTGCTGCTGCTGGCCACCGCCATGAGCCTGGGCGCGGCCGCCGGCGTGCACACCCACCGCCACTTCGGCTTCTACCTGTTGCACGACCGCCTGGCCCCGCGCATGCGCCGGGCGGTCGACGTGCTGGTGCAGCTGGTGGTGGCCGCCATCGGCGCGGTGATCGCCTGGTGGGGCACGGTGCTGCTGCTGGACGGGCTGGACATCAAGGCCGCCGGCGCCCCGCTGCCGCAGAGCATCAACTACCTGCCGCTGTCCATCGGCGGCGCGCTGATGGTGCTGTTCGCGCTCAACCGCATGGTGCTGGCGCTGGGCCCGCAGGCGCCGGCCGCGCCGCAGCCGGCCCCGCAGGAAGGAGACCTCTGACATGGCCATCGCCCTGCTCTTCGGCGTGTTCGCCCTGCTGCTGCTGGTCGGCGTACCGGTCGCCTTTTCGCTGGCGGCCGCCTCGCTGGTCGCGCTGCTGTTCCTGGACCTGCCGCCGGTGGTGATGGTGCAGCAGATCTCCGCCGGCACAGGCTCGGCCTCGCTGATCGCGATCCCGCTGTTCATCTTCGCCGGCGAGATCATGATGCGCGGCGGCATCTCCGAGCGCCTGATCGCCCTGGCCGCCTCGCTGGTGGGCCGGCTGCGCGGCGGCCTGGGCCAGGTGTCGATCCTGTCCTCGCTGTTCTTCGGCGGCGTGTCCGGCTCGGCCATCGCCGACGTGTCGGCGGTGGGCGGCACGATGATCCCGCAGATGGTCAAGCGCGGCTACGACCGCGACTTCGCCGTGAACGTCAGCATCACCGCCGCGCTGGTGGCGCTGCTGGTGCCGCCCTCGCACAACCTGATCCTGTTCTCGGCCGCGGCCGGCGGCGGCCTGTCCATCGCCGACCTGTTCGCCGCCGGCGTCGTGCCCGCGCTGCTGATGACCCTGGCACTGATGGTCACCGGCTACGTGGTGGCGCGCCGCCGCGGCTACGGCGTGGAGGCGTTCCCGGGCTGGCGCGCGGTGCTGCTGCGGCTGGTGTCGGCGCTGCCGGGCCTGGGCCTGGTGACGCTGATCTTCGTCGGCATCCGCGCCGGCATCTTCACCGCGGTGGAGAGCGCGGCCATCGCCGTGGTCTACGCGCTGCTGGTGACCATCGTGCTGTACCGGCAGCTGAAGCTGCGCGAGTTCCTGGAGACGGTGACCCACGCGGCGCGCAGCACCGGCGTGATCCTGTTCGTGATCGCCACCGCCGCGGTGTTCGGCTGGCTGCTGGCCTACCTGCAGGTGCCGGCCGCGGCGGTCGACTTCCTGCAGTCGTTCGCCGACAGCAAGGTCACCGTGCTGCTGATGATCGTGGTCATGCTGCTGCTGCTGGGCACCTTCATGGACCTGGCGCCGATGATCCTGATCTGCACCCCGATCTTCCTGCCGGTGGCGCGGGCCTACGGCATCGACCCGATCCACTTCGGCCTGGTGCTGGTGCTGACCGGCGGCCTGGGCCTGGTGACCCCGCCGGTAGGCTCGGTGCTGTTCATCGGCACCTCCATCGGCAAGGTCACCGTGGGCCAGGTGATGCGCACGGTCTGGCCGTTCTGGCTGGCCGGCCTGGGCGTGCTGCTGGTGGTGGCCTTCTTCCCGCAGCTGTCGCTGTGGCTGCCGGCGCTGCTGCGCGGATGAGGCCCCGGGCCCGCCGGCGCCGCCGGCGGGCCGCTCCGGCTAGAATCGGCCGAACCCCTTCCGAACCCGACCATGCCCCGCAAGACTCCCGCCGACACGGCCGCCCGGCCCGCCGCCACCGGCAAGGCGGCGACCATCAACGACATCGCGCGCCTGGCGGGCGTGTCGAAGAAGACGGTCTCGCGGATCATCAACCACTCGCCGCTGGTGCGTAAGGACACCCGCGAG
Source organism: Pseudoxanthomonas sp. (assembly GCA_035687185.1). GTDB lineage: Bacteria > Pseudomonadota > Gammaproteobacteria > Xanthomonadales > Xanthomonadaceae > Pseudoxanthomonas. Next base: position 3,100 of record DASRYN010000390.1, read on the forward strand.
AAGGTCGAGGCGCTGATGCGCGAGGTCGGCTACGTGCCCGACCCGCTGGCGCGCGGCCTGGCCTTCCGCCGCTCGTTCCTGATCGGCATGGTCTACGACAACCCCACCGCGCAGTACATCGTGGACATGCAGTACGGCGCGCTGGACGCGCTGCGCGAGTCCGGCTTCGAGCTGGTGGTGCACCCGTGCGACACCCGCAGCCCCGGCTACATCGACGGCGTGCGCCGCTTCGTGCAGCAGCAGAAGCTGCACGGGGTGATGCTGGTGCCGCGCGCGTCGGAGGACCAGAACCTGGCCGACATGCTGGCGGAGATGAACTGCCGCTACACCCGCATCGTGCCCATGGGCGTGGACGACCAGGACGCCCGCCTGGTGGTGACCCACGACCGCGACGGCGCCGCCGAGGCGGCCGACTACCTGCTGACCCTGGGCCACCGCGACATCGCCCTGATCACCGGCCCGCTGGCCTACCGCTCGGCGATCGAGCGCACCGAAGGCTTCGTCGACGCGCTGGCCCGGCGCGGGGTGGAGGTGCCGAAGGCGCGCATCGTCGAGGCCGGCTACACCTTCGAGTCCGGCGTGGCCGCGGCCGAAAAGCTCCTGGCCGGGAAGAAGCGCCCGACCGCCATCTTCACCGGCAACGACGAGATGGCCGCCGGCGTCTACAAGGTGGCCATGCGCGCGGGCATCAACATCCCGCGCGACCTGTCGGTGGTCGGCTTCGACGACAGCCCGCTGGCCTCGCGCCTGTGGCCCTCGCTGACCTCGGTGCGGCGCCATACCCGCGACACCGGGCGCATCGCCGCCACCATGCTCATCCGCGGCGACGGCAGCGCCATGCCGGTGGCCAGCGTCCGCCCGCACCTGATCGTGCGCGATTCCTGCCAGCCGCCGGCCTGAGCGCCGGCCCTTCCGGGCACCCCTTCCCCGATCCCGATCCGATCTTCCCGCCGATTTGCGCAGCGCAAAATGACACCGGTTACCAAAATCCGCTACCATCGCCTTCCGATGGAAGCGGGGCCGGTCCCCGCCCCGACCCCAGGAGCCGTGCCGATGTACCAGAAGACCTACTACGCCACCCACCCGGGCGTGATGCAGGGCGCCAGCAACGACCAGCTGCGCGACCTGTTCCTGATCGACAACCTGTTCGCCGACGACCAGGTGCGCCTGAGCTACACCCACTACGAGCGCTTCGTCATCGGCGGCGCGGCGCCGGTGAAGCAGGCGGTGGCCCTGCCGCGCCAGACCGAGCCGGCCTCGGCCGCGGGCAAGCCGTTCCTGGAGCGGCGCGAGCTGGGCGTGATCAACGTCGGCGGCGGCACCGGCACCGTCACCGTGGACGGCACCGCCTACACCCTGGGCCCGAAGGACGGCCTGTACGTGGCCATGGGCAGCGAGGAGGTGGTGTTCGCCTCGCAGGACGCCGCCAACCCGGCCCGGTTCTACCTGGCCTCGACCCCGGCGCACGCGCGCTTCGAGACCAGGCAGCTGTCGATCAAGGACGCGGTGGCGCTGGAGCGCGGCGCGCTGGAGACCAGCAACGAGCGCACCATCTACCAGTTCATCGTGCCGGCCACCTGCCAGAGCTCGCAGCTGCTGCTGGGCCTGACCGTGCTCAAGCCGGGCAGCGTGTGGAACACCATGCCGCCGCACCTGCACGACCGCCGCAGCGAGGTCTACTTCTACTTCGACCTGGGCGAGAACGACCGCGTCTACCACTTCATGGGCCAGCCGGACGCGCAGCGCCACATCGTCATGCAGAACAACGAGGCGGTGGTCTCGCCGCCGTGGTCCATCCACATGGGCTCGGGCACCAGCAACTACGCCTTCATCTGGGCGATGGGCGGCGAGAACCTGGACTACACCGACATGAACGTGCTGGACATCTGCCAGCTCAAGTAAGCAGCCGCGGCGCGCCGCCGGCGCGCCCCCACCCCACGCAGAGGAAGGAACACGATGGCTAATCCGTTCAGTCTGGAAGGCAAGGTCGCACTGGTCACCGGCGCCAACACCGGGCTCGGCCAGGGCATCGCCCTGGCGCTGGCCGAGGCCGGCGCCGACATCGCCGCCGCGGGCATCGTCCCGGCCGAGGAAACCGGCGAGAAGGTCAGGGCGCTGGGCCGCCGCTTCCTCAACATCGAGGCCAACCTGATCAGCATCGAGCCGGTGTCGCGCATCGTCCAGGAGACGGTGGACGGGCTCGGCCGCCTGGACATCCTGGTCAACAACGCCGGCCTGATCCGCCGCGCCGACGCGGTGGAGTTCAGCGAGAAGGACTGGGACGACGTGATGAACGTCAACATCAAGTCCGCGTTCTTCATGTCACAGGCCGCCGGCCGCCACTTCATCGCCAACGGCGGCGGCAAGGTCATCAACATCGCTTCGATGCTGTCGTTCCAGGGCGGCATCCGCGTGCCCTCGTACACCGCCAGCAAGTCCGGCATCGCCGGCATCACCCGCCTGCTGGCCAACGAGTGGGCCAACCGGAACATCAACGTCAACGCGATCGCGCCCGGCTACATGGCCACCGACAACACCGCGCAGCTGCGCGCCGACGAGAAGCGCAGCGCCGAGATCCTCGGCCGCATCCCGGCCGGGCGCTGGGGCACCCCGGCCGACCTCGGCGGCGCGGCGGTGTTCCTGGCCAGCGCGGCCTCGGACTACGTCAACGGTGCCATCATCCCCGTCGACGGCGGCTGGCTGGCGCGCTGACCCATGACGGCCGGCCGCCCCGCGCGGCCGGCCCACGAGACGGTGCGGGCCCAGCCGCGGCCGGCGGCGCCGCTGGAGGCGGCGACGCATCCCCTCTCCACGGCCGCGGTTGGGACCGGACCTTCGCGCACGGCCCGCGCCGTGCCCGTTCCCGCGGAGGCACCATGGCCCTGATTCCCCGCACGTTCGCACGGCTGCTGCCCTGGCTGCTGTGCCTGGCCTGCGTCGCGGCCGCCGAGGCGGCGCCGCGCCGCGTGTTCATCGCCGGCGATTCGACCGCCTCGGCCTACGGGCCCGAGCGCGCGCCGCTGCAGGGCTGGGGCCAGCAGCTGCAGGGCTTCCTCGACCCGGCCGCGTGGGAGGTGCACAACCACGCCGCCAGCGGGCGCAGCGCCCGCAGCTTCATCGCGGAGGGGCGGCTGGAGCCGATCCTGCGCGGGCTGCGCAAGGGCGACGTGCTGCTGGTGCAGTTCGGCCACAACGACGCCAAGCACGAGGACCCGACCCGCTACAACGACCCGGAGCAGGCCTACCCGCAGTGGCTGATGCGCTACGTGGCCGCGGCGCGCGAGCGCGGCGCCACGCCGGTGCTGCTCACGCCGGTGTCGCGGCGCATGTTCGCCTACGGCTCGCTGCTGGACACCCACGGCCGCTACACCGAGGCGGTGCGTGCGCTGGCGCGCCGCGAGCGGGTGCCGCTGATCGACCTCAACGCCAGCAGCACCGACTGGCTGCGCGCGCTCGGCGACGAGGCCTCCAGGGCCTACTTCGCGCACGTCCCCGAGCGCGGGGTCGTGGACGACACCCATTTCAGCGTGGCCGGCGCGACCCTGGTGGCCTGCCTGGTGGTGCGCGACTGGAAGGCGCTGGATCCGGCGCTGTCGCCGCACGTGGTGCGCGACACCGACTGCGGCGCGCCGCCGGCGGCGCGCGAGGACCGCGCGCGGCAACCGCATCCGTCCTCGGTGGTGCGCGAGGCCGACTTCGCGCGGCAGCAGCCCGGCCCGCACGGCGGCCCCGGCACGACCACCGCCTACCCGCTGTTCGCCGACGCGCCGGACCTCCCGTTCGTGATGCGCAAGCGGGTGCTGCACAAGGGCGCCGGCATCGGCCTGCACCAGCACCACAAGGACGAGATCTACTACGTGCTCTCCGGCCGCGGCCGCTACGTGCTCGACGGCCAGGTGCACCAGGTCGGCCCGGGCCACGCCATGCTCACCCGGCCCGGCAGCACCCACGCGATCGAGCAGGTGGGCGAGGAAGACCTGGTGCTGCTGATCGCCTACCCCGCCAGGCCGCGCTGACCGCGCGGGGCCCTCAGAACAGCTCGCCCTGCGGCGAGGGTGCGCGGGGCGGCTGGAACAGCCCGCAGTCCAGCGGCGCCGGCCGCAGCGCGTGGTAGCCGCAGCGGCGGTGCGCCAGTGCGAAGCGCTGGGCGAGCAGCTCGGCGTACTGGCCGCGGCCGCGCATGCGGCTGCCGAAGGTCGGATCGTAGTCGCGGCCGCCGCGCATCTGCCGCACCGTGCTCATCACGTGCTCGGCGCGCTCGGGCAGGTGCGCCTGCAGCCAGTCGCGGAACAGCGGCGCCACCTCGTGCGGCAGGCGCAGCAGCACGTAGCCCGCGCTTTCGGCACCGGCCTCGCGCGCGGCCTGCAGCACCGCCTCCAGCTCGTGGTCGTTCACCCAGGGAATGGCCGGGGCGAACATCACCCCGACCGGCACCCCGGCCGCATGCAGCCGCGCCATCGCCCGCAGCCGCGCGTGCGGGGCGGCGGCGCGCGGCTCCAGGCGGGCACTCAGGTGCGGGTCCAGGGTGGTCACCGAGAAGTGCACCTTGACCAGGTTCATCGCCGCCAGCGGCTGCAGCAGGTCCAGGTCGCGCTCGACGAGCGCGTTCTTGGTGATCAGCGTGAACGGATGGCGGCACTCGAGCATCACCTCGATCAGGCGCCGGGTCAGCTGCAGGCGCCGTTCCACGGGCTGGTAGGCGTCGGTGTTGATGCCCAGCGCGATCGGGCTGGGCCGGTAGCCGGGCCGGGCCAGTTCCCGCCGCAGCAGTTCCGGCGCGTTGGTCTTGGCGAACAGCCGGGTTTCGAAGTCCAGCCCGGGCGACAGGTTGAGGTAGGCGTGCGACGGCCGGGCGAAGCAGTAGCTGCAGCCGTGCTCGCAGCCGCGGTACGGGTTGACCGACTGCGAGAAGCCCACGTCGGGCGAATCGTTGCGGCTGATGATGCTGCGGGCGCGCTCCTCGCGCACCTGGGTGCGCGGGCGCGCCGGGTCCGGGCCGGAGGCCTCGCCGGCGGGGGCGTCCCAGCCGTCGTCCACCGCCTCGGTCGTCGTGCTCTCGAAGCGTCCCGGCAGGTACTGCCGCGAGCCGCGGCCCTTGATCGTCTCGGCCATGCGCAAAGCCTACGCCCCCGGGTCTCGCCCGGTGCGACGGCCGGGCGGGCCGATGCCAACGGTTCACCCGCCGTCCTCGCCTAGAATCGCCGCATGCCCGCCTTCCTGGACGCCTGGACCTGGCTCGCCGACCTGCCCCGGCTCGGGGTGTACCTCGTGCTGGGCTGGGTGGTCTACGTGCTGTGGCTGTGCGTGTGGATCGTGCTGCAGAAGCGCGAGCCGGTGGCCACGCTGAGCTGGGTGATGGCGCTGGCGATGCTGCCGTACCTGGGCTTCCTGATCTACTTCCTGTTCGGGCCGCAGCGGATCAAGCGCCAGCGTCTGCGCCGCGGCCGTTCGCGCTCGGGCATGGGCCGTTTCGCGGCGGCCTGCCGCGACGATGCCGCCTGCGTGGAACTGGCGCGGCTGGGCCAGGCCAGCACCGGCCTGCCGCCGGCCACGGCCACCACCGCGCAGTGGCTGGTGGACGGCAGCGCCACCTACGCCGCGCTGCTGGAGACCATCGCCGGCGCCCGCCACCACGTCCACCTGGAGTACTACATCTGGAAGCCGGACCGCAGCGGCCAGCGCCTGCTGGCGGCGCTGGTCGAGCGCGCGCGCGCCGGGGTGAAGGTGCGCCTGCTGCTGGACGCGGTGGGTTCCTCCGGCATGGGCCGGCGTCACCTGCGGCCGCTGCTGGATGCCGGCGGCGAGGTCGGCTGGTTCCACCCCACCCGCTTCCGGCCCTTCACCCGGCCGTGGCTGAACCTGCGCACCCACCGCAAGATCGTGGTGGTCGACGGCCTGGCCGGCTTCACCGGCGGCATCAACGTCACCGACGAGCAGGACGAGTCGCTGGTGGCCGACGCCTTTCGCGACCTGCACCTGCGCGTGGAGGGCGAGGTGGTGCGCAGCCTGCAGCTGGCCTTCATGGAGGACTGGGTCTACGCCGCCGAATGCTACCCGCACGACTTCGACGATCCGGGCTACTGGCCGCAGGCCGCGCAGGGGCCGATCCAGGCGCAACTGCTGGTGTCAGGTCCCGATTCGCCCTGGGAGTCGATCCACCGCATGTACGTGGGCGCGATTCACGAGGCGCGCCGGCGGGTCTGGCTGGCCACGCCCTACTTCGTGCCCGGCGAGGCGGCGCGCATGGCGCTGACCTCGGCCGCGCTCGGCGGCCTGGACGTGCGCCTGCTGGTGCCGCGGCGCAGCGACTCGCGGCTGGTGACACTGGCCGCGCGCTCCTACTTCGACGAGCTGCTGCTGGCCGGCGTCCGGATCCACGAGTACGGCCCGCGCATGCTGCACACCAAGGCGCTGCTGGTGGACGAGGACGTCTGCCTGGTCGGCAGCGCCAACTTCGACCACCGCAGCTTCCGCCTCAACTTCGAGGCTTCGATGCTGCTGCGCGACCGCGACGCCTGCGCGGCGCTCTCGCAGCTGCTGGAAGGCGAGTTCGCCGCGGCCACGCCGGTGCGCGCCGACCGGCCCGCCGGCCTGTGGCGGCACCGGCTGCCGGAAGCCTTCGCGCGGCTGCTCTCGCCCTTGCTGTAGGCTGACGGACGGCGGTTGCGGCGGACGCGCGGCAGGGCGCGCCGGCCCGCGGACGCGGCATCATTGCCGCGCGGCCCACCCGCCCGCCGCCGGGAGAACGCGATGCACTGGCTCTACCTGATATTCGCCTTCGGCGCCCTGCTGGTGGCCATCACCACCACCCAGGGCTGGGTCCTGGCGCTGGCCCTGCTCGCCGCGCTGGCGCTGTTCGTCGCCTGGGCGCGGGGCTGGTACCTGGACAAGACCGGCGGCGGCCGCGACGAGATGGCCATGATCGACCCGGACGAATTGCGCCGCCTGCGCGAGCTGGCCGAAGCCAGGCGCCGCCAGGCCGCCGCGCCGCCGCCCGCCAAGGGCGACCAGGCGCCGCCCGCCGCATGACCCGGCTGAGCGTCAACGTCAACAAGGTGGCGGTGCTGCGCAACTCGCGCGGCGGCCACGAGCCCGACGTGCTGGAGGCCGCGCGCGCCTGCCTGGACGCCGGCGCGCACGGCATCACCGTGCATCCGCGCCCGGACCGCCGCCACATCGTGGCCGAGGACCTGCCGGGGCTGGCCGCCCTGGCCGCCGCGTACCACGTGGAACTGAACATCGAGGGCAACCCCTTCGCGCCGCCGCGCCCGGGCTACCCGGGGCTGCTGGCGCTGTGCGAGCAGGTGCGCCCGGCGCAGGTGACGCTGGTGCCCGATGCCGACGGCCAGCTCACCTCCGACCATGGCTTCGCCTTCGACGCCGAGGACCGGGCCCTGGCCGGACAGGTCGCCGCCTTCGCCGCGCTGGGTTGCCGGGTCAGCCTGTTCGTCGACGCCGGCGTCCGTCACCTGGAGCGGGCCGCAGCGCTGGGCGCGCACCGCATCGAGATCTACACCGGCCCCTATGCCGAGGCCTTCGCCGCCGGCCAGGCCGGGAGCGCCTTGCAGGCCTGCGCCGACACCGCCCGCCGCGCCCGTGCCGCCGGCCTGGGGGTCAACGCCGGCCACGACCTGTCGCAGGCCAACCTCGGCGCCTTCCTCGCCGCGGTGCCCGACGTGTTGGAGGTGTCCATCGGCCACGCGCTGGTCGGCGAGGCGCTGCACGCCGGCCTGCCGGCCACCGTTCGCGGCTACCTGGACATCCTCGGCCGCGCCGGCACGCCCTGACCGTCGCCTCCCGCAAAAGCAAACGCCGCCCGGTGGGCGGCGTTTGCTTGCTTGCGTTCCGTCGCTTGGCGCCCCGGTCCCGCCGCTGCAGGGAAGCGGGGCCGGGCGCGTCGCTTACGGCTGGATGAAGTTGATCTTCTTCATGTCCGCGTTCTTGGCCGCGGCCAGCACCTTGGCCATGACCTCGTACTCGGAATCCGCACTGGCGTCGATGCGCAGCTCCGGCTGGTTGGTCGGATCGCGCTGCACCTCGGTCTCCATCATCTGCTGCAGCGCATTGAGCGAGACCGGGCCGTTGTTCCAGAAGACCTGGTTGGTCGCGTCGATGCGCAGGTCGATCGGCGGCGGCGGCTCGCGCAGCTGCGGCGGCGGGTTGATCACCCGCTGCGGCAGGGCCACGTCGATCGGATAGGTCATGATCGGCGCGGTCACGATGAAGATGATCAGCAACACCAGCATCACGTCGATCAGCGGCGTGACGTTGATTTCGGCCATGGGGCCCTTGTTGTCCCCGGTACTGAATGCCATGGCTTACTGGCCCTTCTCTTTGGTGGCGACGAAACCGATGTCCAGCATGCCGTTGCGCTGGGCGATCTGGGTGATCTCGTTGATCGTGCGCATCTTGGTGGTGCGGTCGCCGCGGAGGTTGAGCGGCGGCTGCGGCGTCTGCTGGGCGACGCTGGACAGGCGGGACTCGAGGATCTCCTTGTTGATCGGCTCGTCGTTCCAGAACAACGAGCCGTCCTCCTTCACCGACACCGTGATCGGCATGATCCGATCGTTCTCCTCTTCCTTCTGGACGAGGTTCGCCTCCGGCAGCTCGATCTTCACCTTATGCGCCATCAGCGGGGCGGTGATGATGAAGATGATGAGCAGCACCAGCATCACGTCCACGAGGGGCGTGACGTTGATGTCGTTCATCGGGCCGCTGTTGTTGCCGGAACTGAAGGCCATGGGGCTCTCCGAGTATTGCTGGGTCGACGCTTCGGGAACCGGCTCAGCGCACGCGCGAGCCGGTGGCGAAGAAGTCGTGCAGATCGTGGGCGAACGAGTCGAAACGGGCGATCGTGGCGCTGTTGATCTTGCTGAAGAAGTTGAAGGCGAACACGGCCGGGATCGCGACGAACAGGCCGATCGCGGTCATGATCAGCGCCTCGCCCACCGGGCCGGCCACCGCGTCGATCGAGGCCGAGCCGGTGGCACCGATCTTGATCAGCGCGCCGTAGATGCCCCACACGGTGCCCAGCAGGCCCACGAACGGGGCGGTCGCGCCGACGGTCGCCAGCAGCACCATGCCCGACTGCAGCTTGGCGCTCTCGCGGGTGACGGCCTGGCGCAGGGCGCGGTCGACGAACTCCGAGCGGGTCAGGGTCTCGCCCAGACCGGTGCCGGTGCCCTCGGTGCGCTGGTGGTGCGCGGCGGCCTGGGCGGCGTCCAGGGCGATCTTGGAGAACGGCTCGCTGCGCGGCTGCTCTTCCATGACGCGGATGGCTTCCTGGGCGTTGGGGGCTTCCCAGAAGGCGTTGACCACGCGGTCGGCGTAGGACTTCAGGCGGGTGTTCTTGATGGCGTTGAAGATCGTCCAGTACCAGGACGCGGCCGACATCAGGACCAGGGTGATCAGCACGATCCAGGAGACGGCGAACTCGCCCGGATTGGCGACCATCTCCGAGATCAGGTGGTCGAAGCCCATCTGCGTGAGGGCGGAGGCGCTGTTACCCCCGGCAGCAGCGGCGGCGATGATGAGTTCCTGCAGCATGACGCTTACCTTTGGTTTGATTGGTGGTGATGGGGAAGGAAGGCGGAAACGCTAGGCCCGGTTTCCGTTACGGAGCGGACATCAACCCAGGGTGAAGTTCACCGGGACCCGAACGCGACCGGCCGCCTTCTGGCCGTTCACAGTAGCGGGATTGAAACGCCATTTGCGCGCGGCCTCGATCGCGGCCCGGTCGAGGTCGCGGTTGCGGCTCGACTTCTCGACCGACACGTTGGTCACGTTGCCGTTCGCGTCCACGTCGATGACCAGGATGACCTCGCCCTCGATGCCGGCGCGCGCGGCGGCCGGCGGGTAACGCGGCGGGTTCATGTTCTTCGACGAGATGTCCACGCTGGCCGCGATGTCGGCCACCGGGGCCGGCGGGGCGGGCGGGGCCGGCGGCTGGAAGACGTCGGTCGGGCGCGGCTCGGCCACGTCGATCGGCGGGGCTTCCGGCGGCGGCGGCACCGGCGAGGGCTTCGGCGGCGACAGCTCCTTGATCGGCGGCGGCGGCTTGTCCTGCGGCGGCGGCGGCGGCGGGGGCGGCGGCGGCGGCGGCGGTGCATCGACCAGGGTGACCAGGATGTTGCGTTCCTGCTCCACCTCCGCCTTTGGCGCGACGGCGGGGATCAGCAGCAGCATCAGGGCCGCCAGGTGCAACGCGATGACGAACGCGATGCCGATGATGCGCGGCCAGCTCAGTCCGCTGTCCTCGACTTCTTCGTAGTTCCTGTGGACGACCAGTTGTTCAGACATTGCGCCAGTGGCTCTTTTGTGGGGTTGGAGCCCGATGCGGGTTCCCGGTTTCAGCGGTAAACACCGCATGAACCGCCAAGCATATACCAATACCGCGGCCCTGTGCCTAGGGTGCGGCCCATTTCGCCTCGGATCACTTCAAGTTGATGATTTTCCTGGCGTCCTCGGGCTTGCGCACGCCCTTGGCGAGGGCCTGCTGGGCGGCCTGCTTGGCCTCCGGGACGCGTCCTTCCTGCCACAGCACCCGCGCCAGGTTCAGGTAGGTCTCGCCGTCCTTGGACAGCGGCGCGGCCTTCTGCCAGTTCTCGATCGCCTGCGGGATCTGGTCGCTGTAGTAGTAGGACTGCGCCAGGGCCAGGTAGGTCTGGTAGTCGGGCTTGAGCAGGTTCTTCTGCAGGCCCTCGTTGATCACCGCGATCACGTCCTTCTCGCGGCCGTCCATGTTGGCGTAGGTGATGTACAGCTGGCGGTACTCGCGCTCGTCGGTGAGCTGGCCGGCGGCGCGCAGCTTCTCCAGCACCGCGGCGGCCTTGTCCATCTGCTCGGCCTGGGCGTACACCGTGGCCAGGTTGGTCTGGGCCTTCTTGTCGGCCGGGTTCTTGGCGGCCAGCTGTTCGGCCAGCTTGATCGCCTCGGCGTTCTGGTTGGCCTCGGCGTAGGACGCCATCAGCAGCTGGACCCAGCTGTCCTTCGGCTCGGGCGAGGACTCCACGGCCTGCTTCAGCGGGCCGATGGCTTCCTGGAAACGCTCCATCTGGTACAGCGCCTGGCCCTTGAGCACCAGGTCCTCCGGCTTGGCGGACTTGGTCTCGGACAGGTAGCGGTCCAGCGTGGCCATGCCGGGCTCGTACTCGTCGTCGGCCAGCTGCAGCTGCGCCAGCATCAGCATCGACTGGTAGTGGCCGTTGTTTTCCAGGCCGTTGAACTGGAGCACCTGCTGCAGGTAGGTCTTGGCGGCGGCGGTGTCATCCAGGTTGTAGGCGGCCTGGGCGCCCAGCTGCGCGGCCAGCGACCTGTCGTACTCGTTGGCGCCCTCGGCGGCGAGGATTTCGTCGGCCAGCGTGCGGGTCTGGGCGAAGTCGTCCTTGTTGTAGACGTCGATCAGCTTCTGCAGCTTCTTGCCGACCTTGGCCGAAGCCTTGGCCGCCGGCTCCTCGCGGGTCGCCTGCGGGAACATCGCCTCGGCCTTCTGCGACTTCTTGCTCGAGCGCGACTGCGCGGAGGCGTCCGCCACCACCACGCCGCCGAGCGCGGCGGCGATGAAGAGGGAAAGGACGGCGTGCTTGCGGAGTTTCATCGGATCACCTCTTGCGGGCAGTCGCGCGCCGCGCGACGGCAGGAATCGGGCCGGCAACGCTATCAGAACCGGCCGGCATACGGAAATGGCGGGGGACGGAAACGTGAATCAGGCGCTGCACCGCGGCGTGCGGCCGGCCTGGCGCGCGGCCTGCTGGACCGGCTGCAGGCTCGGGGCGCGCTGCTGCAGGGCGCGGATGCGGTTCTGCGGGTCGGGATGGGTGGACAGCCACTCCGGCGAGCGGCCGCCGCCGGCAGCCATCATGTTCTGCCACAGCGACACCGCCTGGGCCGGGTCGAAGCCGGCCTCGGCCATCAGCCGCTGGCCGATCTCGTCGGCCTCGGTCTCCTGCACCCGGGAAAACGGCAGCAGCAGGCCGAGCTGCGCCACCATGCCGCCACCCTGGGTGACCAGGTCGGTGCCGGTCTGGCCATAGCGGCTGCCGGCCAGCGCGCCGGCCACGGCCAGGCCGGTCGAAGCCAGGCTCTGGCGGGTGATGCGCTCGTTGGTGTGGCGCGCGTAGACGTGGCCGATCTCGTGGCCGATCACCGCCGCCAGCTGGTCCTGGTTGCGCGCCACCTTGAACATGCCGGTGTTGACGCCGACCTTGCCGCCGGGCAGCGCGAAGGCGTTGGGCTCGTCGGCGACGAACACGGCGGTTTCCCACGGCAGCGTGCGCCAGTCGTCGGGCAGGTGCTGCACCAGCGCGCGCACCACGCACTGCACGTAGGCGCTCTGCTGGCCGTCGCGCGCGACCGGCTGCTTGGCCTTCATCTCGTCGAAGGCCTGCGCGCCCATCTGGTTGAGCTGGGCGTCGGAATAGGACAGATACTGCGTGCGCCCGGTGGGCGAGGTGGCGGTGGCGCAGGCCGCCACGACCGCCGCGATGGTTGCAGCCAGCACCCAGGCTTTCATGGTCGCGTCCTCGGGGATCGAGGCCGACAAGTGTCGTCGGCGCCGGCTTAACTTTTCGTCAAGCGGCCCCAGCCGCGTACGCGGCCAGCGCCAGGGCGTTGTTGAGCGCGTGCGCCGCCAGCGGCGCCCACAGGGTGCCGGTGCGCCAGTAGACCCAGGCGAACGCGGCACCGAGCCCGCCGTACACCAGCCACAGCTGCAGCATCGCCGGTGCGTCGTTGCCGCTGAGCCCGGGGATCTCGTGCAGCAGGGCGAACGCGACGCTGCTGAGCGCCAGCCCGAGCCACGGCCGGCCGCCGGCGAGGAAGCGCCCGAACAGCACGCGCCGGAACAGCAGTTCCTCGTACGCCGGCGCCAGGACCACGGCGAACAGCGCCATGAACGCCGGCCACCGCTGCCACCCGGCCTCGACCATGCCCTGGTTGCTGGGCATGGGTTCCACGCCCAGCGCGGCGGCCAGGCTGGTCACCACGCTGGCGGAGGCGAAGCAGCCCGCGCCCACCAGCGATGCCAGCAGCCAGGTGCGCGGCCGCGCGGCGGCCTGGCGCGAGCGCAGGCGCTCGCCGGCGTCCGCGCGCCGGCGCCAGAAGTAGAGCACCAGCGCCGGTACCGACACCCCGGCCATGGCCATCAGCAGCTCCGCCAGCGGGCCCGGTTCGCCGGAGGCCCCGGTCCCAGGCGCGGCGCCGGAGGCGATCTCGATCACGATCCATGCCGCGCCGGCCGCCAGCGAGGCCAGCAGCAGCAGCACCAGTGCCAGCGCCGCATCCAGCGCGAAGCCGGCCAGCAACGGCCCCAGCGGCCGCGGCGGGGCGGACGGGCCCGCGCCTGGCTGGGCGGCCGCGCCGGCGTCAGACATCCAGGTTGGCCACCTTGAGCGCGTTGTTCTCGATGAACTCGCGGCGCGGCTCGACCACGTCGCCCATCAGCGTGCTGAAGATCTGGTCGGCGGCCACCGCATCCTCGATGCGCACGCGCAGCAGGCGGCGGGTGTCCGGGTTGACCGTGGTCTCCCACAGCTGCTCGGGATTCATTTCGCCCAGGCCCTTGAAGCGCTGGATCTGGCGGCCCTTCTTGGCCTCCTCCAGCAGCCAGGCCTGCGCCTGGGCGAAGCTGGCCACCGGCTGCGAACGGCCGCCGCGCACCACCTGGGCACCGGCGCGCACCAGCCCGTGCAGGAGCATGGCAGCGTCGCGCAGCGGACGCAGTTCGCCGCCCTCGAACACCGACAGCGGCAGCACCTGCTGCAGTTCCTCGCCCATGTGCCGGCGCACCACGTTCAGCGCCGCCGGGCGCGCGTCCGTGGCCGGCATCAGCTTCAGCGCGAAGCGCGGGCTGCCCAGGCTGCCGCGGTTCAGGCGCGCCTCCAGCGCCGCCAGCGCCTGCTGCGGGTCGGCGCTGCGCGCCAGGTGCTCGGCGTCCAGCGGGGTGAAGTCGATCAGCGCCTCGAGCAGCAGCGGGTCGAAGCGGTGGCTGTTGCGGGCGATGGCCTCGCGCGCGGCGGCGTAGGCCAGCAGCAGCTTCTCCAGGTGCTCGCCGGTGACCGGCGGCTCGCCCTCGGCGGGCACCAGCGCGGCGTTGTCCACCGCGCTGCTGGCCAGGTAGGCGTCCAGCGCCGCGTCGTCCTTGAGGTACAGCTCGGTCTTGCCCTGCTTGATCTTGTACAGCGGCGGCAGGCCGATGTAGACGTGGCCGCGCTCGATCAGCTCGGGCATCTGCCGGTAGAAGAAGGTCAGCAGCAGGGTGCGGATGTGCGAGCCGTCCACGTCCGCGTCGGTCATGATGATGATGCGGTGGTAGCGCAGCTTGTCCGGGTTGTACTCGTCCTTGCCGATGCCGGTGCCCAGCGCGGTGATGAGGGTGCCGACCTCGGCGCTGGAGAGCATGCGGTCGAAGCGCGCGCGCTCGACGTTGAGGATCTTGCCGCGCAGCGGCAGCACCGCCTGGTTGCGGCGGTTGCGCCCCTGCTTGGCCGAGCCGCCTGCCGAGTCGCCCTCGACGATGAAGAGCTCGGACAGGGCCGGATCCTTCTCCTGGCAGTCGGCCAGCTTGCCCGGCAGGCCCGCGATGTCCAGCGCGCCCTTGCGGCGGGTCAGCTCGCGGGCCTTGCGCGCGGCCTCGCGGGCGCGGGCGGCGTCGACCACCTTCTCGGCGATGGCACGCGCCTCGTTGGGATGTTCCTGCAGGAACTCCTCCAAACGTGCGCCGAACGTGGCCTCAACGGCCGGCTTCACCTCGGAACTGACCAGCTTCTCCTTGGTCTGGCTGGAAAAGCTCGGGTCCGGCACCTTCACCGACAGCACCGCGATCAGGCCCTCGCGCATGTCGTCGCCGGACAGGTTGATCTTGGCCTGGCGGGCCAGCCCGTTCTGCTCGATGTACTGGCTGAGCGTGCGCGTGAGCGCGGCGCGGAAGCCGGCCAGGTGGGTGCCGCCGTCCTTCTGCGGGATGTTGTTGGTGAAGCAGAACATCGTCTCCTGGTAGGCGTCGGTCCACTGCAGGGCCACGTCCACCACGATGCCGTTGTGCTCGCCGGTCACCGAGATCACGCTCGGGTGCAGCGGCGTCTTCAGCTGCGCCAGATGCTCCACGAAGCTGCGGATGCCGCCCTCGTACTGGAACACATCCTGGCGGCCCTCGCCGCGCTCGTCGATCAGGGTGATCTTCACCCCGGAGTTCAGGAACGACAGTTCGCGCAGGCGGCGGGCGAGGATGTCGTAGTGGAACTCGGTGTCGGTGAAGATCGAGGCGGCCGGCTTGAAGCGCAGCGTGGTGCCGCGGCGTTCGGAGGGCTCCAGCTGCTTGAGCGGGTACAGCGGCTCGCCCAGCGCGTATTCCTGCTGCCAGTGGAACCCGTCGCGCCAGATGTCCAGCCACAGGTGCTCGGACAGGGCGTTGACCACCGACACGCCCACGCCGTGCAGACCGCCGGAGACCTTGTAGCTGTTGTCGTCGAACTTGCCGCCGGCGTGCAGCACGGTGAGGATCACCTCGGCCGCCGAGCGGCCCTCCTCCTTGTGCGTATCCACCGGAATGCCGCGGCCGTTGTCCGACACCGCGACCGAACCGTCCTCCAGGATCCGCACCACGATGTCGTCGGCGTGCCCGGCCAGGGCCTCGTCCACGGAATTGTCGACGACCTCGAACACCATGTGGTGCAGGCCGGTGCCGTCGTGCACGTCGCCGATGTACATGCCCGGGCGCTTGCGCACCGCTTCCAGGCCGCGCAGCACGGTGATCTTGCTGGAGTCGTAGGAATCGTTGCCGGGGGTGGAACTCGGGATGTGCTCGCTCATGCCTTCGCCGCGATCGGAGCCGGGCCGCGCCGTGCGGGACGGACGCGGGCGCCAGGGCCATAGGGGTGACGGCCGATTATACCAGTCGGCACCCCCGCCCCGCCGGCCGCGCGGCGACGCGGTTCACGGGGCGATGCGTCCCTGTTCCACGTGGAACACGCGGGCCCGGATGCCTGCTTCGGCCAGTGCCGCCGGCGCCTCGGTGGCAGTGACGAACAGCTGCAACCCTGGCTGTGCATGCAGGTGGTCCAGGACCCTGCGCTGGTGGTGGCGGTCCAGCTCCGAAGGCAGGTCGTCCAGCGCGATCACCGGCCAATGGCCGCGCCGGCCGGCGTAGTCCCCGGCCTGGGCCAGCAGCATCGCCAGCGCGGCCAGCTTGGTCTGGCCGCGCGAGAGCGCCTCGCGCCCGGGCAGGCCGGCGAGGTGGAGCGTCCAGTCGGCGCGGTGCGGGCCGACCCCGGTGTGGCCGCTGATCCGGTCGCGCTCGCGGCCCAGCAGCAGCGCGTCGGCCAGGGAAAGCTCGTGGCGGCGCCAGCCGGGGAGGAATTCCAGCCGCTGCAGCGCCAACCCGTCCGTGAGGTCCGTCATCGTCGCGGCTGCGCGGGGCGCAAGGTCGCGCAGGTACCGCTCGCGGTGCAGGGTGAGCGCCTCGCCCGCCTCGGCCAGTTCCCGGTCCCAGGCATCCAGCTGCGCTGCCGCGCCCCCCGCTTTCAACAGCGCATTGCGTTGCTTGAGCGCCCGGGCATAGCGGCGCCAAAGCGGCATGAAATCCTGTTCCACGTGGAACAGGCCCCAGTCGAGGAAGCGCCGGCGGTTCTCTGCGCCGCCGCTGATCAGCGCGTGGCTGCCCGGCTCGAAGGTGACCACCGCCAGCGCCGCGCACAACTGCCCGAGATGGGCGACATCCTGGCCATCCAGGCGCCCGGTCCAGGCCTGCCCGCCGTGGCGCAGGCCGGCGCGGCGTACGTGGCTGCCGCCCGCAGCGTCGGACTCGTGCCATTCGACGAACACCTCCAGTGCTTCGGCGCCGTCGCGGACCAGGCCATCGCGCACCCGGCCCCGGAAGCTCCGGCCATAGGCCATCAGGTGCAGCGCCTCCAGCACGCTGGTCTTGCCGGCGCCGTTGCTGCCGGTGAGCAGGTTCATCCCGGGCACCGGCTCGAGCTCGGCCGCGTGGAAACGCCGCAGGTCGCGCAGGGTCAGCCGGGTCACGCGCATGCGGCGGCTCCCCGCACAGCACGACGCCCGGCCGGGGCCGGGCGTCGCTGGGGTTCCACGTGGAACACGAGGCGCGGACCGGGTCCGGTCACAGTCGCAGCGGCATCACCACATGCCGGCAACGGTCGCCGCTGGCCTCGCGCACCAGGGCCGAGGAATTGGCGTCGCGCAGGGCCAGCACCACGTGCTCGTCGCGCAGCGCGCCCAGCGCGTCCAGCAGGTAGTTGACGTTGAAGCCGATGGCCAGGCCGTCCACGCGGGTATCGGCCTCGATCTCCTCCTGCGCCTCCTCCTGCTCCGGGTTGTGTGCGTTGATCCGCAGCTGCCCGGGCGAGATTTCCACGCGCACGCCGCGGTACTTCTCGTTGGACAGGATCGCCGCACGCTGCAGGGCAGCGCGCAGCACCTCGCGGTCCACGCGCACCTCCTTTTCCGCGCCGATCGGGATCACCGCCTCGTAGTCCGGGAAGCGGCCGTCGATCAGCTTGGAGGTGAAGCTGACGTCGTCGCGCTTGATGCGGATGTGGCTGCGGCCGACCTCCAGCTCCAGCGCGCGATCGCCACCCTCCAGCAGGCGCTGCAGTTCGGTCACGCCCTTGCGCGGCACGATGATCTGGCGCTTGGCCGCCACGGCCTGCTCCAGGGGCGCCTCGCACAGCGCCAGCCGGTGGCCGTCGGTGGCCACGCAGCGCAGGGTCTGCTCGCGCAGGTCGAACAGCAGGCCGTTGAGGTAGTAGCGCACGTCCTGCTGGGCCATGGCGAAGGCGGTGCGCTCGATCAGCTCCTTGAGCGCCGCCTCCGGCACGCCGATGCGTTCGGTCGCCTCGACCTCGTCCACGGAGGGGAAGTCGTTCGCCGGCAGCGTCGCCAGGGTGAAGCGGCTGCGCCCGGCCTGCACCGACACCTTGTCGCCGGCCTGCGACACGGTGACGCGGCTGCCGTCGGGCAGCGCGCGCACGATCTCGAACAGCTTGCGCGCGGGGATGGTGGTCTCGCCGTCCTGGGCGTCCTCGACCGCGGCGCGCGCGATCATCTCCACCTCCAGGTCGGTGCCGGTCAGCGACAGCACGCCGTTCTGCACCTGGACCAGGAAGTTGGCCAGCACGGGCAGGGTCTGCCGGCGTTCGACCACGTTGACCACTTGGGCCAGGGGCTTGAGAAAGGCCTCGCGTTGCAGGGTGAAACGCATGGGAGTCCGTGCCTCTACGCTTTGGAAGAATGTGGAATAAGTCTGAAAGCGGTGGTGCTGGAGTGGATCGCGGCCTGTGGAAAACAGGGTCAACCCTTTGATTCGTTTGCGGTTTTTGTCGAGGTGAAAGGGGCGCGAAAGTGTCCTGGCAGGGCGGGACAAGCTGTGGATGGTTTGGAGCCCTCGATTCTGTCCCCCGCTTATCCCCAGCCCGTCCCGGCGTTGGCCACCGCTTATTCGCTCAGCTTGCGGATGAGCTTATCCCAGTCCTCGCGCAGCTTCCCGTCCGTCTCCATCAGGCTGCGGATCTGGCGGCAGGCGTGCAGCACCGTGGTGTGGTCGCGTCCGGCGAAGGCGTCGCCGATCTCCGGCAGGCTGTGCTCGGTGAGTTCCTTGGTCAGGGCCATGGCCACCTGCCGCGGGCGCGCGAGCGAGCGCGTGCGCCGCTTGGACAGCAGGTCCTTGACCTGGAGGCCGTAGTAGTCGGCCACGGTCTTCTGGATGTTGGGGATGCCGATGGCCTGCTGCTGCGCGCGCAGCAGGTCGCGCAGGGTTTCCTGGGCGAACTCGACGCTGATCGCGCGGCCGGTGAAGTTGGCGCGGGCGGCCAGCGTGTTGAGCGCGCCTTCCAGGTCGCGCACGTTGGAGCGCATCTTCTTGGCCAGCAGGAAGGCGACCTCGTCCGGCACCACGGTGCCGCGCTCGCGCGCCTTGGCCAGCACGATCGCCGCGCGGGTCTCGAAGTCCGGCGGGTCGATCGCCACCGACAGGCCCCAGGCCAGGCGCGACTTCAGCCGCGGCTCCAGGCCGTCCACCTCCCGCGGGTAGCGGTCGCAGGTCATGATGATCTGCTGCCGGCTGTCGAACAGCGAGTTGAAGGTGTGGAAGAACTCTTCCTGGGTGCGGTCCTTGCCGGCGAAGAACTGGATGTCGTCGATCAGCAGCGCGTCGATCTGCTGGAACTGGCGCTTGAACTGGTCGGCGGTCTTCTCCTGCAGGGCACGGAAGAAGGCGCTGTAGAACTGCTCCGAACGCAGGTACAGCACGCGCGCGCCCGGGTTCAGGCGGCGCATCTCGTTGCCGGCGGCGAACATCAGGTGGGTCTTGCCCAGGCCGGTGCCCCCGTACAGCAGCAAGGGGTTGTGCGCGCGGTCGCCCGGCTTCTGCGCCGCCTGCCAGGCCGCGGCGCGGCCGAGCTGGTTGGAGCGGCCTTCGACGAAGTTGTCGAAGACGTAGTGCGGGTCGAGGTTGCCGTTGAACGGCTCGGCCGGCGCGAGCCGGGTCGGGGCCGCCGTGGCCTGGGCCATCCCCGCCGGGGCCGGGGCCGGTTCGGCCGCCTTCGGCCGCGACCCGATTTCCAGGGCCACGTTCAGGTGGCCGGCGAAGTGCCGGGCCAGCTCGCGGATGCGGTCCAGGTAGCGGTCGCGCACCTGCTCGACGATGAAGGCGTTGGGCGCGTACAGCACGACGCCGTCGGCGCGCTCCTCGGCCTGCAGGGGTTTGAGCCAGGTATGGACGTCCTCGGCCGGCAGTTCGGCTTCGAGGCGTTCCAGACAGCGGGGCCAGGCATCCATCGGAAAGGCAAAGCTCGTCGGGCGCCCGCCGCGGCGCATGGCGCCGCCGGCGGTCGCTTGGGTCGGGATTCGGACTGGCCAGCCTACCACCGGGGGCGGCTTTTCCCAAGGTTCATCCACAGGGCATCCACAGGCCCGTCCCGCGCCCCCCGCGGCTGGCCGGGCGTGGCGGCTTGACCCGCATTCATGCCGTCCCCTAGAATTTCCGGTTCTTTCGATCCGAACACCGAGTGCCGCCATGGCCACCAAGCGCACCTTCCAGCCCAGCAACCTCAAGCGCAAGCGCGACCACGGCTTCCGTGCCCGCATGAAGACCGCCGACGGCCGCAAGGTCCTGGCCCGTCGCCGTGCCAAGGGCCGCAAGCGCCTGAGCGCCTGAGGACGACGCGGCCCCGCCGCGCGGGGCCGACGCGTTTCCTCCTGCTAATGACCACGGACCCGCGCGCGCGATTCCCTCGCAGCGCCCGGGTCCGTTCGCGCGTGGAATACACCCGCGTGTTCGAAGGCGGCCGCCGCCTGGGCGACGCCCTGCTCGGCCTGCACTGGCTGCCCGCCGCGCATCCGCCCCGCCTGGGCCTGGCGGTGTCGCGCAAGGTCGACGCGCGCGCCGTGGGCCGCAACCGCATCAAGCGCATCCTGCGCGAAACCACGCGCCGCCTGCGCCCGCAGCTGGCATGCGGCGACTACGTGGTGGTGGCGCGCCCGGCCGCCGCGCGGGCGACCCACGCCGAGCTCGCCGCCTCGCTGCTGCGGCTGCTGCGCAAGGCCGGCGCATTGCCCGCACCGGCCCCCGGCGGCACAATGCCCGCGCGCCCCACGTCCGCCCCCCCTTCCGAATCCATGCCGGACTCCCGTACCGGCTGAGCCTGCCTGCCCGATGAACCAGACCCGCGTATTCCTGATCCTTGCCTGGCTGATGGTGGCGATGCTGCTGTGGATGGAATGGGGCAAGGAACAGGCCGCCCCGCCCGCCCCCGCCCAGGCCACTGCCGAGCCGGCGGCCGTTCCCGGGCAGGCCGCGGTTCCGGCCGCCACCCCTGCCGCCGCCGGCGACGCGGTGCCGGCGGCCACCGCCGCCACTCCGCCCGCCGCTCCCGCCGGCACGGCCGCCACGCCGGCGGCCGGCCGGGTGACGGTGACCACCGACGTGCTGCGGCTGGTGCTGGACGGCGGCAGCGTGCTGCAGGCCGACCTGCTGCAGTTCCCGCAGGCGCGCGAGCCGGGCAGTCCGCCGGTGCGGCTGTTCAGCGACGCGCCGCGCGACTTCTACGCCGCGCAGAGCGGCTGGGTCAGCGCCACCGGCGCGGCCCCCACCCACCAGTCCGGCTTCGTCCCGGCCGAGCCGCAGCGCGAGTACGCGCTCGGCCAGGGCCAGGACGCGGTGGCCGTGCCCTTCGTCTGGCGCGGCCCGGACGGCGTGGAGATCGTCCGCACCTACACCTTCCGCCGCGGCGCGTACGCCATCGAGGTCCGCGACGAGGTCCGCAACCGCGGCGCCACCGCCTGGCAGGGCCAGGTGTACCGCCAGCTGATGCGCGTGCCGCCGGTGACCAAGAGCAGCTTCACCAGCCCGCAGTCCTACAGCTTCACCGGCGCGGCCTGGTACGACGGCGGTTACCAGCGCCGCGCCTTCGGCGAGGACTACCTGGAGGACGGCCGCGTCAACCAGCCCACCCGCGACGGCTGGATCGCGATGCTCCAGCACCATTTCTTCAGCGCGTGGATCCCCGAACGCGGACAGCAGGCCACCATCTCGCTGGACCAGCCGGCCACGGGCCCGCTGGTGCGCGAGCTGGGCGCGCCGCTGCAGGTCGCGCCGGGCGCCAGCGCCGCCACCCAGGCGCGGCTGTACGTGGGCCCGAAGCTGGTCTCGCAGATCCACGCCCAGGACGTGCCGGGGCTGGAGCGGGCCGTGGACTACAGCCAGTTCTCGCTGCTGGCCATGCTCGGCGAGGGCCTGTTCTGGGTGCTGAGCCACCTGTACGGCCTGATCGGCAACTGGGGTTGGGCCATCATCGGCCTGGTGCTGGTCGTCAAGCTGGTGCTCTACCCGCTGTCGGCCGCGCAGTACAAGAGCTTCGCCAAGATGCGCAAGTTCCAGCCGCGCATCCAGCAGCTGAAGGAGCGCTACGGCGACGACCGCCAGAAGTTCCAGATGGCGATGATGGAGCTGTACAAGAAGGAGAAGATCAACCCGATGGGCGGCTGCCTGCCGATCCTGGTGCAGATGCCGGTGTTCCTGGCGCTGTACTGGGTGCTGGTGGAGTCGGTGGAACTGCGCCACGCGCCGTGGATCGGCTGGATCCAGGACCTGACCGCGCGCGACCCGTACTTCATCCTGCCCGTGCTGAACGTGGCGGTGATGTGGTTCACCCAGAAGCTGCAGCCGGCGCCGGGCATGGACCCGATGCAGCAGAAGATGATGCAGTTCATGCCGATCGCCTTCGGCGTGATGATGGCCTTCTTCCCCGCCGGCCTGGTGCTGTACTGGGTCACCAACGGCGCGCTGGGGTTGCTGCAGCAGTGGTGGATGATGAAGCGCCACGGCGAGCCGGCGCCCAGGGCCACGCCGGCCAAGTGACCGGCCAGGTCCGCGAGAAGCCCGCCGTCCGGCGGGCTTCTCGTTTCCGCGGGCCGTGCCCGCCCGCTAGGCTGTCCCCGCCATGACCCCGCCCGACACCGACACCATCGTCGCCATCGCCACCGCGCCCGGCGCCGGCGGGATCGGCATCGTGCGCCTGTCCGGGCCGCGCGCGCTGGAGATCGCGCGCGCCCTCGCCGGCCGAGCGCTGCCGCCGCGGCGCGCGGTGCGCGCAGGCTTCGCCGACGGTGCCGGCGAGCCCATCGACGACGGCATCGTGCTGGCCTTCCCCGCGCCCCACAGCTTCACCGGCGAGGACGTGGCCGAACTGCAGGCGCACGGCAGCCCGGTGCTGCTGCGGCGCCTGGTCGAGCGCTGCGGCGAGCTGGGCGCGCGACCGGCGCGGCCGGGCGAGTTCAGCGAGCGCGCCTTCCTCAACGGCAAGCTCGACCTGGTCCAGGCCGAAGCCATCGCCGACCTGATCGCCGCGGCCGACCTGCGCGCGGCGCGCGCGGCCCGGCGCTCGCTGGACGGCGCGTTCTCCCGTCGCGTGGACGCCATCGCCGCGCAGCTGCTGCGGTTGCGGATCCACGTGGAGGCGGCGATCGACTTCGTCGACGAGCCCATCGAGACGCTGGGCCTGCCGCAGGTGGCCGCCGGGCTGGACGCGCTGCGCGGGCACCTGCAGGCGCTGCTGGCCGAGGCCGAGCGCGGCCGGCGCCTGCGCGACGGGCTGCACGCCGTGCTCCTGGGCCCGCCCAACGCCGGCAAGAGCTCGCTGCTCAATGCGCTGGCCGGGGATGCGCGCGCCATCGTCGCCGACGTGGCCGGCACCACCCGCGACGTGCTGCGCGAGACCGTGCGCATCGACGGCCTGGAACTGGTGCTGGCCGACACCGCCGGCCTGCGCGAGGGTGGCGACGCGATCGAGCGCGAGGGCATGCGCCGCGCCCGCGCCGAACTGGACCGCGCCGACCTGGCCCTGCTGGTGGTCGACGCGCGCGCCCCGGACGGCGACCGCGCCGCCCTGGCCGAGGCCGCCGCCGCGGTGCCGCAGCGGCTGTGGATCCACAACAAGGCCGACCTGCTTCCGCCCGCAGCCCCGCCGGTGCCCGTCGGGGAGCTGCGCGTCTCGGCCCTCACCGGCGAGGGCCTGGAGGCGCTGCACGCGGCCCTGCGCGCCCTGGCCGCCGGCGGCGCGCCGGATGCGGCCGAGGGCGAGTTCAGCGCCCGCGCCCGGCACCTCGACGGCCTGCGCCGGACCCTGGACCACTGCGACGCCGCGGGCGGACAGCTGCACGCCGGCCACCTCGAGCTCGCCGCCGAGGAGCTGCGCTTGGGCCACGACGCCCTCGGCAGCATCACCGGCAAGGTCACCGCCGACGAGGTGCTGGGCCACATCTTCGCAAGCTTCTGCATCGGCAAGTAGCCGTCCGGCCGCCCTGGCCCGCGACTTGTGGACCCGGCCCGCCCGGTTGACAATCGGGGCCGGATGGCGCGAGCTAGCGCCGTGCCACAGGCTTTTGCCACAGGGGAGTAAACCGATGGTGTCCTTGACGATTTCGCCGAAGTCGCGGCTGCCCGCGTGCCTGCTGCTGGCCGTGCTGCTGGCCGCCTGCTCCAAGCAGGAAGAGCCGGCGGCCCCGGCCGCCGCACCGGAAGGCCAGGCCGCGGCCGCGCCCGCGCAGCCCCCGGCCCCGGCCGTGGCCGCCAGCGTGCAGGCCATGGGCGCCGACCAGCTGCGCGAGGCCGCCACCCAGGCGCTGCGCGAGAACCGCATGTACGCCCCGGCCGGCGACAACGCCATGGAGTACTACCTGGCCCTGCGCGACAAGCTTCCCGACGACCCGTCCGTGGCCAGCGCGCTGACCGACCTGATGCCCTACACGGTGATCGCCACCGAGCAGGCCGTGGGCCGCGAGCAGTTCGAGGAAGCGCAGCGGCTGGTGGCGCTGATCGAGAAGGCCGACCCGTCCGCGCCGGCGCTGCCGCGCATCAAGCAGAGCATCACCGCCGCGCAGCAGGCCGCGGCCCAGCGCACCGAGGCCGAAGCCCAGCGCGCCCGCGCCGAGGCCGAGGCTCGCGCCCAGGCCGACCAGCAGCGCCTGGCGCAGCAGCAGGCCGCCGAGGCCGAGGCCGCGCGGCGCCTGGCGCAGGAACAGGAAGCCGCGCGCCAGGCCGCCGAACGCCAGCAGGCCGCGCAG
>DASRYN010000391.1:0-3437 GCA_035687185.1 Pseudoxanthomonas sp.
CCGCCACGGCATCCGCTGCTCGGTCGAGAGCACCGGCGGCTCGGTGGTCAACATCAACACCATCCGCGCCGGCGAACTCGACTTCGGCGTGACGCAGTCCGACTGGCAGTACCACGCCACCAAGGGCACCAAGACCTTCGAGAAGGACGGCCCCTACGGCGACCTGCGCGCGGTGTTCTCGCTGCACCCCGAGCCCTTCACCGTGGTCGCGCGCAAGGAAGTCAACGCCACGAAGTTCGAGGACCTCAAGGGCAAGCGCTTCAACGTGGGCAACCCCGGCTCGGGCACCCGCGCCTCGATGGAGGAACTGCTCGGCGCGCTGGGCTGGAAGCTCAGCGACTTCTCGCTGGCCGCCGAGCTCAAGGCCGACGAGCACGGCCCGGCCCTGTGCGACAACAAGATCGACGGCTTCTTCTACGGCGTGGGCCACCCCTCGGCCAACATCCAGGATCCGACCACGACCTGCGGCGCCAAGCTCGTGCCGCTCACCGGCCCGGCCGTGGACAAGCTGGTCGCTCAGTACCCGTTCTACGCGAAGGTCGAGATCCCGGGCGGCCTGTACGCCAACAACCCGAACCCGACGCCCACCTACGGGGTGCTGGCGACCTTCGTGACCTCGGCCAAGGTGCCCGAGGCGACCGTGTACGAACTCGTCAAGGCCGTGTTCGACAATTTCGAGGAGTTCAAGAAGCTGCACCCGGCCCTGGCCAACCTCGATCCCAAGCGCATGGTCAAGGACGGCCTGTCCGCGCCGCTGCATCCGGGCGCGGTGAAGTACTACAAGGAGAAGGGCTGGATGTGATCCCTGGCGCCGGCGGCCTGCGGGTGCGCCGGCGCTTCGGCTGAATTCCGCTCCTGCGCGCCGGCCTTGCCGGCGCGCTTTACATTCGACGCTCGCATTCCGTACGTTGCCTGGAGGGTCCGCCCATGTTCGGTCGCAAGAAGGTAGAAGCACAGTCCGTGGACGTGGCCCAGCTGGTCACGGACACCGACACCGGCGGGCGGCAACCGGGGCCGATGATGCGCCGGCTGCTGCTGGGGGTCGCGGTGGCCTGGTCCTTGTTCCAGCTGTGGATCGCCTCGCCGCTGCCCTTCATGCTGGGTGTCTTCGTGCTCAACGATACCGAGTCGCGCGCGATCCACCTGGCGTTCGCGGTTTTCCTCGCCTACATGGCCTACCCGGCCTTCAAGCGCTCGCCGCGCGATCACGTGCCGGTCACCGACTGGATCTTCGCCCTGGTCGGGGCCTTCTGCGCGGCCTACCTCTTCCTCTTCTACCGCGACCTGGCCACGCGGCCGGGGCAGCCGACGGCGATGGACGTCTACAGTGCCGCCGTGGGCATCGTGTTGCTGCTCGAGGCCACGCGTCGCGTGCTCGGCCTGCCGATGGTGGTCGTGGCGGCCATCTTCCTGGTCTACACCTTCGCCGGCCCCTACATGCCGGACATGATCGCCCACCGCGGCGCTTCGCTGAACCGCGCGATGTCGCACTACTGGCTCACCACCGAGGGCGTGTTCGGCGTTGCTCTGGGCGTGTCCAGCAGCTTCATCTTCCTGTTCGTGCTGTTCGGCTCGCTGCTGGACAAGGCGGGCGCGGGCAACTACTTCATCAAGTCCGCCTTCGCGTTGCTGGGTCATATGCGCGGTGGCCCGGCCAAGGCGGCCGTCGTGTCTTCCGCGGCCACGGGCATCATCTCGGGTTCGTCGATCGCCAACGTCGTGACGACCGGCACCTTCACGATCCCGCTCATGAAGCGAGTGGGCTACCGCCCTGACCAGGCTGGTGCGGTCGAGGTCTCCAGCTCGGTGAACGGCCAGATCATGCCGCCCGTGATGGGCGCCGCGGCCTTCCTGATGGTCGAGTACGTGGGCATTCCCTACACGCAGATCATCAAGCACGCCTTCCTGCCGGCGGTGATCTCCTACATCGCGCTTTTCTACATCGTCCACCTCGAGGCACTCAAGGGCGGCATGCAGGGCCTGCCGCGGCGTGGCCATGCGACCTTCATGCAGCGCATGGTGTCCTTCGGGCTCACCGTGAGCGGCTTCATCGTGCTCAGCGGACTGGTCTACTGGGGCATCGGCTGGATCAAGGACGTGTTCGGCGAAGCGACGCTGTGGATCGTGGGGCCGCTGCTGCTGGCCACGTACGTGGGTCTCGTGTGGTACGGCGCCCGCCAGCCCGAGCTGGAGCTCGACGACCCGAGCGCGCCGGTCTTCGAACTGCCCGAGACGGGGCCCACGCTCAAATCCGGCCTGCACTACCTGCTCGCGGTCGCCGTGCTGATCTGGTGCCTGATGGTCGAGCAGTTGTCGCCGGGCCTGTCCGCCTTCTGGGCCACGGTGTTCATGATCTTCGTGCTGCTCACGCAGCGTCCGCTGCGCGCCGCGCTGCGCCGCGAGGGCGGACTGGGCGGAGCATTCCGCCAGGGCGCGGCCGATCTCGTCGACGGCCTGGCCACGGGTGCGCGCAACATGATCGGCATCGGCGTTGCGACGGCCGCGGCGGGGATCATCGTCGGCACGGTCTCGCTCACCGGCATCGGCCTGGTGATGACCGAGCTGGTCGAGGCGCTGTCCGGCGGCAACCTGATGCTGATGCTGGTGCTGGTGGCCGTCATCAGCCTGGTGCTGGGCATGGGTCTGCCCACGACCGCGAACTACATCGTCGTCTCCACGCTGATGGCCCCGGTGGTCGTGGAGCTGGGCGCACAAAGCGGGCTGATCGTGCCGTTGATCGCGGTGCACCTGTTCGTCTTCTACTTCGGGCTGATGGCAGACGTGACGCCGCCGGTCGGGCTGGCGTCCTTCGCGGCGGCGGCCATCGCCCGCACCGACCCGATCAAGACCGGCGTGACGGCGTTCTACTACAGCCTGCGCACGGCGATCCTGCCGTTCCTGTTCATCTTCAACACCCAGCTGCTGTTGATCGGGATCGACTCGCCCTGGCACCTGGCGCTGACGGTCGTCAGCGCGACGGTCGCGGTGCTGGTGTTCGCCGCGGCGACGCAGGGCTACTTCCTGGTGCGCACGCGCTGGTACGAGACGATTGCGCTGTTGCTGGTGACGTTCACGCTGTTCCGGCCGGGTTTCTGGTGGGACACGCTGTACCCGCCGTACGAGGAGGCGCCGGGCGCGCAGCTGCTCCAGTTCGCCGAGACCGCGCCGCGCAATGCGCAAAAGCGCATCTGGATCGAAGGCGAGACGCTCGAGGGCAAGTCGGTGCGCAAAGGCGTGCTGTTGCCGCTGGGCGAGCCGGGTACCGCGCGCGAGCGGCTGGCCAACGCCGGCCTGCGCGTGCTGCCGCAGGGCGACGAGTTGCAGATCCTGACGGTGCAGTTCGGCAGCCAGGCGGCCCGGCTGGGTATCGAGCAGGGCTGGCGCATCACGCACATCGAGATGCCCGTGCAGCGGCCCGCCAAGGAGTGGGTCTACGT